>CALDGN010000189.1 GCA_937942965.1 uncultured Acidimicrobiales bacterium
GAGGCCATCGCCAACTACCAGCCGCATCGCAAGCGGCCGCGCAACCTCGATGGTCTCGCCAAGAACGTTCGACTCGGCTCAGACGACCGCTACTACTGGCATTGGGATCCGAAGCGGCTCGACCGCGACTGGAACATGACCGAGTATCGGGCGCGGATCAAGGCAGCCGCTGACCATCTGGACGTACCGGTGCTGCTCGTGCGCGGCGGCCTGTCCGACGTGCTCTCTGAAGAAGGCGCCCAGGCGTTCTTGGCCCAGTGCCCGCACGCCGAATACGTGAACGTCACCGACGCGGCCCACATGGTTGCCGGCGACCGCAACGACATCTTCGCCGGCTCGGTCGTCGACTTCCTCCACCGCGCCGCCCCACCGACTTAGCCAGCAATCCCGTGGGGACCGCCGAGGCTTCATCGAGCGAAGCGTTTCGAGCGCAGCGAGAAAGGCGTACTACCAGCTATCTCGGTGGGGCGGCGCGGTGGAGGAAGTCGACGACCGAGCCGGCGAAGATGTCGTTGCGGTCGCCGGCAACCATGTGGGCCGCGTCGGTGACGTTCACATATTCGGCATGCGGGCACTGAGCCAAGAACGCCTGGGCGCCTTCCTCGGACAGCACGTCGGACAGGCCGCCGCGCACGAGCAGCACCGGTAGGTCCAGATGATCAGCGGCTGCCTTGATCCGCGCCCGGTACGCGGTCATGTTCCAATCGCGGTCAAGCCGCTTCGGATCCCAATGCCAGTAGTAGCGGTCGTCTGAGCCGAGTCGAACGTTCTTGGCGAGACCATCGAGGTTGCGCGGCCGCTTGCGATGCGGCTGGTAGTTGGCGATGGCCTCGGCGACCTCGTCGAGAGAGTCGAAGCCCTCGCGCTTCTGCTCCATGAACGCACGGATCTTGGCCGTGCCAGCTGGTTCGACCTGGGGCGCAATGTCGACCATGACGAGCGCTTCGGCTTCGAGGTGGCCCTCGCCGATCGCCATGATGCCGGTCGACCCACCCATGGACGCGCCGACCAGGATCGGAGGCTTGCCGCCGATCGCTCCAACCACGCCGAGCAGATCGCGAAGGTTCGCTTCGCTCTCATAGTCACCCGTTGGCGACCAATCCGAGTCGCTGTGACCGCGAGCGTCAAAGGCGATCGCGTGATAGCCAGCCGCGCCGAGCGTCTCGCCGGCACCGCGCCATGCGTGCCGCGTCTGGCCGCCACCATGCATCAGGACGACGAGCCGACCGTCAGGGTCACCCCAGGAGTCGCCGCGGATCGTGAGCCCGTCGCCGCCGGGCCACTCGTGCATCGGCTCGGGGGTTCCAGGTAGGCGCGTACGTGTCGTTGTCATGTCGGCAAACACCGTGGCGCCCCATGCCAGCGATGGCCAAATCCGTCAGTCGACGACGCTGTCGTGAGGGAGGTTCAGCCGGGCTGCGCGGAGGTACGCATAGGGGGTCTCGGCCTCGAAGTTCGACACGCGAGAGGTGTAGAGATCCGCGTAGCGCTCGACCTGGCGGGCGAACAGACTCTTGTCGTTGCCTGCCCGCATGAGCGGACCCCATGTGGGGTTGCCGACCTCGCTCGACGCTCGTGCGAGTGGCGCGATCTGCTCGTCGAGTTCGATCGCCGCACGCGTCACCGCACCCAGCCGGTCGCTCGCTCCTCGATCTCCTCGGGTTCGGGCCAGACGCAGCTGGGCCTGTTCTCGGTCGATGAGGACCTTGTCGCTCATCAGCTGTTGCAGCTTCGTCTGTTGTTCAGCGAACGACGCAGCTCCGGCGATTTCGGCCTCGAGCTCTCGTGCGATCAGCGCCGTACGCCAATGCAGTACGTCTTTGGTGACATGCACGTCGCCGAAGAGATGATCGCCAACATAGAGAGGCTGCCCCTCGGACACACCCAGGCTTTCCTCGACCAACCGGGCGTTGCCACCGAAGTAGACATCGCCAGCCTCGAGCGGACCGCGGTGCGGGTGCAGCAACGACCGCTCCTCGTCGACGACTCGATAGATCGGATCGTTCGAGGTGAAGAAGCGCGGCTTGTTGGCCGAGACGACCACCAGGTCGAAACAGTCTCGCCACGTGGTTCCGCTCGGACAGAACCGATCGAAGCTGTAGCGCATCATGTGCGACGTGTAGGCCCAGTCCGAGTTTGTGATCAACGCAAGCTTCTTGCCCGCAGCCCGCTGATCGAGCAGCGTCGGCACGATGCCGGGATCAAGATCGACGAAGGTGTCGGGGTCAGCCACGATCCGTTGCTTGAGCACGCCAGCGACATGGGCCTCGCCAAGCGCCTCGTCGATCGTGCGATAGATATCGAGATAGCTCGATGCTCCCGGCAAGGGACGTTCATCGTGGACGGCGACCATCTGGCAGAACAGGCTGGCCCGCGAGAGCTCGAACAACGTGTTCATGAACTCGTACCGAGGTTCACTCAGGTCCACGATCGTGTCGCGATAGATGCGGCGCTGATCCTCGAAGGACAGCAGCTCGTTGCCGTGCTGGGCCCGCACTACGTAGCCGAAGCGCGTCGGCTTGACGACGTTGCCGAGCTCGAGATCGAACACAAGACCGATGGTGAACGCACTCGGATCGAACGCCAGATCATCGACCGGCCAGTCACGCAAGCGCAGGTTGTCGCGGGCAACGTCGAAGGCGGCTGCTTCCCACGCATCGACCTCGTAGTGGATCAGCGTGTAGTCCATGTCGTAGCCAACAACTTCGACGGATCGCATGTTGAGGGTCCGGTTCGCGAAGACGCCGCGTTCCGGTGGACCGGGCTCAGGGGCACTGGGTTCCGGAGGACTGGATTGGGAGGGTTCGGCCATCAACGCGAGGGAACCAGCTCTGGAGCGCCACCGCAAGCGCTCATGCTGTGACGTGGGCGACGTCGCTCATCAAGTGAGCGAGTCACCGTCGTAGGTCGAGTTAACAAAGAAGTCGTAGGGCTTGCGCTGCACCCTCGTGCAGAACACCCGCTGGACCTTCTTGAGTTTCGCGATCTTCGGGAAGGTCTTCAGGTCTTCGTCGAGCAGCGCTTGCGCCTCTGCGCGGGTTATCCGATCGCCGAGGATCACGGCCGTCAACGCTTCGATCATCGGTTCGACCCAGTCGTCAAGCCCCTCGCGCAACAGGTTGGCGACGATGTCGGCGCCGACACCGCGTGGTTGCTTCCACCGTTCGACAACGTCGACGATTTCGCTTCGAAGGAACGACCGAAGCGGTGCCGGAATGGTCTTCGCGAACGGGACCAGATCGAGACGAAGCTCACCATTCGACCGCCACATGAACGGGGTGCCGACATCGAGCAAAGTCGCCGTGGCGCCATCCCACGAGAAGTTCGTGATCTGCGCATCGATGCTGAGCTGCGCCGAGGCATGCCCGACCGTTTCGGCGACGGCGAGAATGAACGGGTGCTCGGCATCGGGCTCGGAGCGACGGAGCACCTCGCGGCCGAGCGTCTCGTGCGGCAGCAGCGGCTGCACGAGGTAGCCGATCGTGTCGTGGGTTCGACGCACCGAGAGCACATCGGTGTCGACAACATCGATTCCGGTTGCGCGAAGCTCCGCGAC
>CALDGN010000190.1 GCA_937942965.1 uncultured Acidimicrobiales bacterium
CCTGTATCCCGGCGACCGAGGTGTTGTGGTCGTAACCCGTTATCTCGATGGTGACGAATTGGTCTGGCGTTGGGGCCCCTACACCAGCCGCCTACGGCGACTCGATGCATCCGAGGGACACAACTAAATCGGTTCTAGATGCGCCAGATCCAGTGGTGGTTGTCCTACAGGGAGATCAGCGGCAACAAACGGTCTGGTGTCGGATCGGCCGATGCCCCAGCATCCTCCCAGCATTGTCGCACCCACCGAGGCGTGCTCGTGCATTTTGCGCTAGCCGAGGGCGAGGTGATTGTCGATTCCTGGGATGCAGTCTTCCAGGCGGTGGTTCACATAGAGCACGGTCGTCTCGCCCGAGGCACAGATGCGCTCGATCAACGCCAGTATCAATTGTCGATTCATGTCGTCGAGGCCCAAACACGGCTCGTCGAGAATCAACAGCGGCGGGTGCTTCACCATCGCACGAGCAATCAACACCAAGCGCTGCTCTCCATGTGACAGTCGATTGAACGGCTCGTCGGCCCGTTCAGTCATCCCAAGCACCGCCAACCATTCGTCGGCAATGGCCTTCTGCATGTCGGTGCTCTTCGTGTACAGACCAATGCTGTCGTAGAAGCCCGAGATGACGACGTTTCTCACGCCGGTGCCAACTCGATACTCCCATTGCAACGCGGTGGAGACGTAGCCGATGTATTGCTTGATCTGCCAAATACTCTCGCCGGTGCCGCGCTGGAAACCGAAGACGCTAATGTCGTTCACGTAGCATTGTGGGTGGTCACCGGTGATCAGCGAAAGCAGGCAGGTCTTGCCGCTGCCGTTGGGCCCACTGACCTGCCAATGTTGGTTCGCTTCGATGGTCCAGTCGAGGTTCTCGAAGACGGTGTTATCGGTGTATCGAACGGTCGCTCCGTCCAGCCGAACCAGCGGTTCGCCAGTGTCCAAAGGCGGGAGCGTAATTGCCGGGTCGGTCGGTGGTACGTCAAGCTCACTCGTCTTCAGGTGCAGAAGCTGATGCAGGTCGCGGTAGACCCGCTCGTCGGCACGGTCCACCCGATGCACGAGGTGTCCATCGTCGATATAGGCAATGTGGGTGACGAAATCTGGGCATTCGTCCAACCGGTTGAGGACAAGGACCATGGGTACGGTCTTGGCCAACGTTGCAAGGTGATCTTGGAGCCAACGCAGCGAAGCATGGTCGAGACCATCAAATGGCTCGTCCAGAACCAAAAGTTCAGGGCGGCTCGTAAGCGCCCGGATGAGCATGACCTTTCGGGTTTCCCCCGTCGACAGCTTGCGGAAGGCCCGATCCATCAACGGCTCAAGGCCCAACGTGGCAACCAACGTTTGGGCCAAATCATCATCGAGGCAAACCTGCGCGATGATCTCCGAGACGGGCGTACCTTCGGAGATCACATCCAGAATGTCGGCATCGTCCTTGCGTAGCTCGGCCGCGATGAGCTCAGCCTGGCGATCGTAGGACACGAGCGCCACGCTGCCCCGCAGCGAATCATTGTCGGGCAGACCAGACAGCGTTCCGGATAGGTGATCGCCCTCGCCCGCAAGGACGGCAGCGAGCGCAGACTTGCCTGCGCCATTCGCGCCAGTAATCAGCCATTGCTGTCCCGGCTCGATTACCCAATTGATGTCGCTGAGCTGAAACCGTCCGTCGAAATCAACGGACAGCTCATCCAGGACGATTTTGGTGGACGCCGTCACAAAGAATCAGTTGATAGAGGGTGCGATGAATCAGACAATTCGTTTCATGTCGGCCATGTGGCCGCGCAAGACGCCACCGATTTGTTCAACCGGATGGCTTCGAATGGCGGTGTTGACTTCGATGAGGCGGGCGTTGTCGACGCCGGTGTCGTCGAGGTCGAGGCCCTTGCCGATGACATCGCTCTTAATGCCCTTCATAAAGTCGCCCAACAGCGGAACACAGGCGTGGTTGTAGAGGTAGCAGCCATACTCAGCGGTGTCGGAAATGGTTGCGTTCATCTCGTAGAGTTTCTTGCGGGCAATAGTGTTGGCGATAAGCGGCGTTTCGTGGAGCGACTCATAGTAGGCAGAGTCGGCAATGATGCCTGCGTCGGTCATGGTTTCGAACGCCAGCTCTACACCGGCCTTGACCATAGCGACCATGAGAATGCCGTTGTCGAAGTATTCCTGTTCGGAAATCTCGACGTCGCCCGCTTCGATTTTTTCGAACGCGGTCTCTGCGGTGTCGGCCCGCCAGCCGAGGAGCTTGGCGTCGTCGTTGGCCCAGTCGTCCATCATTCCTGATGAGAACGCGCCGGTCATGATGTCGTCCTGGTGCTTTTGGTAGAGCGGACGCATGATGTCCTTCATCTCTTCAGCCAGGTCAAACGCACGAATCTTCGCCGGGTTCGACAGTCGGTCCATCATGTTGGTGACGCCGCCATACTTGAGTGCTTCGGTGACGGTTTCCCAACCGTATTGGATGAGCTTCGACGCGTAACCTGGCTCGATGCCCTCTTCAATCATCTTGTCGAAACACAGCAGCGATCCGGTCTGCAGCATGCCGCACAAGATGGTTTGCTCGCCCATGAGATCCGACTTGACCTCGGCGATGAACGAAGACATGAGCACGCCCGCTTTGTGGCCGCCGGTGCCGACGGCGTATGCCTTCGCCAGGGCTAGCCCTTCGCCGTTCGGGTCGTTATCTTCATGCACCGCGATGAGCGTCGGCACACCGAAGCCGCGCACGTATTCAGCACGGACCTCTGAGCCCGGGCACTTCGGCGCGACCATGATGACGGTGATGTCCTCACGCACCTGCATGCCTTCTTCGACAATATTGAAGCCGTGGGAGTACGACAAGCAGGCTCCCTGCTTCATCATCGGCATGATGGTGTTCACCACCGATGTGTGCTGCTTGTCGGGCGTAAGGTTCAGCACAACGTCTGCGGTCGGGAGCAATTCCTCGTAGGTGCCGACGGTGAATCCGTTCTCGGTCGCGTTCTTCCACGACTGGCGTTGCTCGGAAATGGCGGCGTCACGCAAGGCATAGGACACGTCAAGGCCGCTGTCTCGAAGGTTCAGACCCTGGTTCAGGCCTTGAGCACCGCAACCTATCACGACCATTTTCTTACCCTTTAAGGCATCGACGCCGTCGGTGAATTCATCGAGGTGCATAAATCTGCACTTGCCAAGCTCAGCCAGTTGCAGGCGCAGCGGAAGGGTGTTGAAATAATTGGTCATGGTCTGGCTTTCAGTCTTTGGTGGGAGAACAGCGGAGTGAGAACAGAGAAACTCTAGCGGCCACTAAGTGTTTCGTAAATTGAGATATATGCAACATACTGTCCCATATTTGGCAACACAGTGGGGATATTCAGCCATACTTAGAGGATGGACATCCGAACGCTCAAGCATTTCATCGTCCTGAGCGAAACTCTGCACTTCGGGCGGGCTAGCACGAAAGCCAACATCAGCACCTCGGCGCTGTCACGGAACATTCGCAGGCTGGAAACTGACCTCAATGCTGTTCTGTTCGATCGCGACAACCGAACAGTTACTCTCACCGCCGAGGGCCGCACCTTTCAACGGTATGCCCGCGACGCGGTGCAGCAGTGGGAACAGATTTGCTACGACCTTACTGATCCGGCAGAACAGCTTTCCGGCGAGATACGCCTCTACTGTTCGGTGACTGCCAGCCACAGCATTCTCGTCGAGTTGCTGAATCGCTTCCGCCCCGCCCACCCGGAAGTGGAGATCATGCTGCAGACCGGCGATCCCGAACACGCTATCGAGCGCATCGTGGCGTTGGAGGAAGAGTTGGCGATCGCAGCTCGTCCCGACGTTCTCCAGCCCGGATTACTGTTCAAACCGATCGCCAAGTCACCGCTGGTGTTCGTCGCCCCGAAGGAAGCTAGTGAGATGTCAAGCGAACAGTTCACGCTGGCTGGCACCGTCGACTGGTCCGATATACCGATGATCCTCGCCGCTAGTGGGATCGCCCGCAGGCGCGTGGATGCCTGGTTCGCTTCGCTTGGCGTCACCCCACAGATCTACGCCCAGGTGGCAGGCAACGAGGCCATCGTCAGCATGGTAAGTTTAGGCTTGGGGGTCGGAGTCGTGCCAAAGATCGTTCTCGACAACAGCCCCCACGCAGCCCGAGTACGAGTTCTCAACGTGGAACCTGCGTTGGCTCCGTATGATCTGGGACTCTTCACCTTGCAACGCCATCTGAAGAACCCACTAGTGACCGCGTTCTGGGCGTTACTCGAGGGTCCCACATAGCCCCTTCTAACACGGCGAACCCCTTGACCACGATGATGCAGACCGTGTAACTGCTGTGCACTATCGCTTAATCGCTGATACCTCCCACCAGAAGGAGCGGCAGTCACGGGCGGCGTGGGCGGAGGCGACGGGCGCGCCCGGTTACCGCGACGAACCAAGACTAGGACCCAGCCAATCGGTGCAACGATCGCGTGAGCGGCGCCCAAGACCGTTGAAACGCAAGAAGGGCGTTATAACACCCGCATTCGATGCTTTTAGTGTAACGGCTCCGACTCATCGGTGAGGTGTATTCGGGGCATCTCCGAAAGCCGCCTGCTTCCTCGGCTGAGGGCCGTGGGGCACTCCTTTGAGAGCGAGTTCGT
>CALDGN010000191.1 GCA_937942965.1 uncultured Acidimicrobiales bacterium
CGGATCGCAAGCCTCAAGAAGTCCGCCACTGCCGAGTCGCAGAACGCTGCGAGCGGCAAGGTCTCATGAGTGAAGCGTCGAATCGTGACGTAGGGGCCGTCGAGGGCCATGGGCGGAATGGTGACGTGCACGCGGCTGCCATCTGCCAGCCGGGCGTCAGCGAACGGAAGCATCCGGTCGAGTCGCAAGCCCAACGGCCCGACAACGCGGTCAACGACGAGACGCAGCTCGTCGGCGTCGAGCTCGAGGCCCGATCTCGCAAGATGACCGTCTCGTTCCAGCCAGACCGGGCCGGGGCCGTTCATCATGATCTCGGTGATGCTCGGGTCGCTGAGTAGCGGGTCCAACGGTCCGAGTCCGAAGAGCTGCTCGCGGACCATGGCGACGAGCAGTTCGAGCTCGAGTTCGGAACAGAGCGGCGCGAAGTCTCGTGCTCGGTGTCGGATGTCGGCGTCATCCAAGTCAAAAGCGTCGCGGTCATGGCCCGTGTCCGCGATGAGCTCCGCGTGCACGTGGCGGGCCAGCGCAGCGAGATGGCTGCGCAACTCTGGCGTATCGATCGTGCGAAGGGGCGCCGTCATCGGACCGGCAGGGCGAGACCGACACCGACTGCGCCCCGTTGCGGTGCTCGGCGAGGAAGCTGTTCGGCGACGATCTGGCGCCACCGCCGACGCCGCAGCTGACGATTCCGGCTGCGGCGATGGAGCGCACCTCGGCTCACGCTGGCACCCCATCAACATCGGCGAGGGTCCGGAGCAACGACCGCGGCGGGCGGCTGGCAAGCAGTCCGGCGTCGAGGCTGCGAGCGATTCCAATGTCGAGTGCGATCTCGGCAATGACGGGGACGCCGGTCACGCTTTCGACGTCGCCGGGACCAAGCGCTCGGCCTCGTTCGCGAAGGAGAACGACGCCGGTCGGAGCGATGTCGAGATCCTGGGCGGCGCGCAACGTGAGATAGCAGCAGCGGAGCACGAGTAGTCGCTGCTCGGACTGTCGAATGACGTCTCGGGCGAATGCTGTGTCGTTCGTTCCAGCGTCGATGACGACGTGTGCTGGTTGCTTGGTCAGCGCGTTGATCGTTTCGCTGGCGTCGCCGACGGGCGACCCGCCGCCTCGTGGGACGACGCGTAGGTCCGGTGTTGCGTCGACCGAGATGCGGTTGATGGCATCGGCGGGCCGTCCGGGCGCAGCGGCCCAATCGAGGATGCCCGGCCCCTCAGGCTCGGGGAGCCCGAGGAGTGCGGGCTGATCGCCGCAGAGGTCGATGAGCAGGGTTGATTGCGCTTGTCCGGCTCGGGACAACGCGAAGAGGGCGGCAACGGCGGAGACGCCTACGCCGCCTTTGACGGACCAGAAGGTGGTGGGCACGACGGCCTTCCCTGGGCTTGTGGCGTGATGCCAGTACGGGGGAAGCCGTCGGTGGATGAAGTTAGAGGCGCCTGCTCAGAAGCGCAAGGGCCAACTTCGTGGTGCGCGATTGGCGGAGGTGGACGGGAATCGAACCCGCCGGACGGGGATCGCCCGTCCCAACCGCTTTGAAGGCGGCGGAGCCCACCAGGTACTCGGACACCTCCCTGGGGAGCCTCAGACTAACCAGCCCTCGGGTGCACACCTCACGCGCCGCACGTGAAGATGAAGCGGTCTCAGGTCCGACCCCATGCAAAACAGCGCGACCGAGTTGTGAGCGCCAGCGAGCAACTCGGTAAGCGACGAGCCCGCCGGGGCGAGGAGCGTCTTAGACCGCGAGCAGGTCGCGGGCGCCGGTGTCGCTGGAGGGGTGGCGCAGCTTCGACATGGCACGTGCTTCGATCTGACGGATGCGTTCGCGGGTCAGATTGAAGTGTTCGCCGACTTCTTCGAGCGTGCGAGGTTCGCCACGGTCGAGGCCGAAACGGAGCTTGAGGATCTCGCGTTCGCGCTCGTCGAGTGGGCCGAGGAGCCGGTTGATCTCGTCGGGCAGCAGCGCAGTGGCCGCGACCTCGAAGGGCGATTCAGCACCGCGGTCTTCGACGACATCGCCGAGTTCAGCATCGCCGTCTTCGCGGAGCGGTTCGCTCAGCGAGAGCGGTTCGGCCGCGAAGCGCAGGGCTTCGGTGACCTTTTCTTCGGGCATCTCAACTTCGGCAGCGAGCTCGACGAGCGTTGCGGGGCGGCCGAACTTGAGTTCCAGGCGGGCTCGAGCCTTTTGGAGGCGAGCGAGTGTGTCGCCGGCGTGCACCGGGAGGCGGATGGTGCGTCCGGTGTTGGCGATGCCGCGGGTAATCGCCTGTCGGATCCACCACGTCGCGTAGGTGGAGAACTTGAAGCCCTTGCGCCAGTCGAACTTCTCGACGGCGTGCATCAGGCCGAGGTTGCCCTCTTGGATCAGGTCAAGCAGCGGCAGGCCTGATGCCTGGTACTTCTTGGCGATCGAGACGACGAGGCGCAGGTTCGACTGAACGAAGGTGCGTTCGGCGTCGTCGCCGGAGCGAATGGCGCGGCGAATTTCGCGCTTGCGTGCAGCAGTGACAGGTTCTTCGGATTCGAGTTCAGCGCGCGCTTCGACGCCCTTTTCGATGAGCTGCGCGAGGCGAACTTCGTCGTCCTTCGTCAACAGCGGGTATTGACCAATGTCCGTCAGGTAGAGACGAACAAGATCTTCTTCGTCCCGTTCTGCACGCTCTTTCGCCACAAGCACCTACCAAGTTTGTTCAGCCCGGCGCCCCCACGGCTCCGTTGGCACACGATACCGACACGGGCCGATGGCCCAACGTTAACGCAACTGCAATCTTGGTAGGAGCAGAAAAAACTCTCAATTCCCGCTCTCCGTGGCGGAACCTCACTGATTTTGTTGCGATTGCATGGTTGCACCGGCACCAACGGCGTTCGGGCCAAATGGCTCCTTGCGTCGGCGGAGCCTGCTAACGACGGCCCATTGCAAGGCTGTGTGGTCGCTACGAAACAACCCGTGAACAATGCTGCGCTGAGGCGTCGACGGATGCGGCATGTGGTGGACTGATCTCGTGCAGTTGCGAACTCTCCCCGCTCTTCTGTTTGCGTTGGCGTTGATTGCCAGCGCCTGCGGCGGCAGCGATCCGACCCCGTCTGCCAGCGACTCGGCGGACGAGACATCTGCTGATGAGTCCATGTCGGATGAGGCAATGTCCGATGAGGCGATGTCGGACGAGGAAATGTCCGATGACGCCATGTCCGACGACGAAGCGATGTCCGACGACTCGGACGACGCAGCTATGGCGGACGCGGAATCGGTCAGCACACCGGACCCGAACCGTGAGATGCAGGCACTCGACGTGCCCGACACGGTGTTGGAGGCGTTCGGCGCTCCCCCACTGATCCCGGTCGGCGATCTCGATGATGCGACACGCACCTCGGTCGACACGTTGCTTGGGCAGCGACTTCTCGACCGCCAGTTCGACGACGAGACGTTCGTTGCGATCCGTGCCTTGGGCGCGTCGGGAGATCCTCGGGTCGCATGGTGGCTGACCGATCTTCTTCGTGTCGCCCGTGATCCTGACCTCGCCGCCTCGATCTCCGGTTCGCTCTCCCAGCTCCTCGGCGTCGGCTTCGACCCGTTCGACGCGTGGGGCGATGCAGTCGACCATCTCATTGCGTGGGACATCCCAGCGCCGCCCGACTACCTCACGTACAAGCGCAACGTCTATCTGGTCGTCGAGTCGCGCTGGGATCAACTGTTCGTCGAGGAGAGCGAGATCGACTGGCGCATGGTGTCGTGGGGTGGCGTGCTGATTGACGACCGCGAGTACGACACGACCGACGAACCGTGCAACTGCATCCCTGCGTCAGACAACCCTGAAACGACCGGGGTTGCCGAGGGCGACGAATGGCTCGACGACGACACGATCGTGTTCGGCGTCGTTATCAATGACGAGGCCCGCGCCTACCCCCGCTCGATCATGGAAGTTCGCGAGATGGTCAACGACACGCTCGGTGGCCGCGACATCGCCATGCCCTATTGCACCTTGTGCGGCTCGGCGCAGGTGTACTTCACCGACGAGGTTCCCGAAGGCGTCGAACGACCGATCCTGCGGACCTCCGGCTTGCTGACCCGCTCGAACAAGGTCATGTACGACGTGCGCACGTTCTCGATCTTCGACACGTTCCTCGGCCAGGCCGTCAGCGGTCCATTGCTCGAGGCGGGTGTCGAGCTGCGGCAGAACAGCGTCATTACGACCACCTGGGGTCAGTGGAAGGCAGAGCATCCAGACACGACGGTGCTCCACATCGCCGAAGCACTCGGCCGCCCCGACAGCGACCTTCGCAACACCCGCGACGCGAACGGGCCGATCTTCCCGATCGGCGACGTCGATCCTCGGCTCTCTGTCCAAGAAGACGTGCTCGGACTACTGACCGAGGCTGGCGATCCCATCGCCTTCCGTGTCAGCACTGCGATCGAGGCGCTCGAGAACGGCGAGACCGTGTCCGTCGAGGGCATCAACCTGGTGCTCGATGGTGGCGGCGTCAAAGCCGTTGACGACGATGGCAACGACCTCGGCGGCCATCAAGCGTTCTGGTTCGCCTGGTCCCAGTTCCACGCCGACACCTCGTTATGGCCCGATTCTGAATAACTAGCGGGCGATCGGGGGTACTTGGTAGCCGCCGAGTACTTGCTCGATGTGGCGGGCGAAGGCCAGCGTCGTTCGATCGCCATGATGCGGGCCGACGACCTGGATGCCGACGGGAACGCCCCGTGGCGTGAGCCCGATCGGGACCACCGTCGAGGGCAGCCCGACATAGCCGAACTGCGACGTCCACATGATCAGTTGGTGATACGAACGCTCGACGCCGTCGACGTCGAGACGCCGGCTGTACAGATGGCCTTCGTGTACATGCGGGAACGCAGCGACCATCGCGACGGGAGCAAGGAGCACGTCGTGGTGTTCGAAGAAGCGGGCCCACTTCGCCCGGTTCTCGTCGCGGCGCTCGATCGCAAGTAGCCAGTCACGGTGGAACATCGCTGATGCCTTGGCCCGCATCTGCAACGACGGGGGATGACCGGCCGGGTCGAGCACGATGGATTGCAGCTCGGCGAAGTCGGCCTCGCTTCGCCCTGGCGAGGTCGCCGCAGAGATAAGTGGGAGCCCGATCTCTTCGACGTCGCTGAATGCCAGGTCGTCGGGCCAGGCGTCGCTCAACGTGACACCCGAGGCGGCCAACGCCGCGGCGGCTGCGTGCAGCGCGTCACCGACCTCGGAGCTCACCGGCACGTGTGCATCGTCGAGATGCATGGCGACGCGCATCGCGGTCGGGTCGTCGCTGCGGGCTGGCGGGAGCTCAAGGCGCCACGCCGGTGCTTGGTCGGCCCGGGGCCCGGCGATGACGTCGAACACGAGCTCGAGATCGTCGACGGTGCGGGCGATCGGCCCGATGACATTCACGTCGGGCTCGGAGCGGGGGTAGGTCGGATGCGAGATATAGCCGAGCTGGGGGACGATGCCGAACGTCGGCTTGTGACCACAGACGCCAGCGAAGTGGGCTGGCAACCGCACCGAGCCGCCGATGTCGGTCCCGATGTCGGCACCGGTGAGCCCAGCGGCGACGGCGGCCGACGCTCCACCGCTCGAACCTCCGGGGCCGCAGTCGAGGTCCCACGGGTTGTTCGTCGTGCCGAAGATCTCGTTGTAGGCCTGTACGTCGCCTGACCACCGAGGCAGATTCGTCTTGCCGAAGATCACCGCGCCGGCCGAACGCACGCGGTTGACAACTTCGGCGTCGACGTCGGGCACATGATCGGCCAACTCGACGGCTCCGCCAGTGGAGCGCATACCGGCGGTTGCCAGCGCGTCTTTGATCGTCATCGGCAGGCCGAGCAGCGGCGGGTGCTCGCCGTCGATCTCGGTGGCGAGCTGGGCGTCCGCGGCGTTCGCCGCCGCCCGTGCGCCGTCTTCGTCAATGGTGACGACTGCATTGAGCGTCTGGCCGAGCTCCCGATGTCGCTCGAGGTAGACGTCGAGCAGTTCGGTGCTGCTGATCGTTCGGGCGCGCAGGTCCTGCACAAGTTGGGATGCGGAACTCGTTGCGACCTCGCTGCTCATATCGCGAACGTACTTTCCAAGGTGCGTCCGGTCGCGATGCCGCTGCCAGTCGCGCCTGAGGACAGCGAAGTAGTGTCGCCCCATGGGCTTGCCATCAGCGCCGTTCGGGCGCACCGGTCACAACAGCACGCGTGTCATCTTCGGAGCGGCGGCGCTCGGCGCAATGAGCCAGGGCCGCGCCGACGACACGATCGAACTTGTGCGCGCTGCGGGCGTGAACCACTTCGATACGGCTGCGAGCTACGGCGACTCTGAGCTGCGACTGGCGCCCTGGTTGCAAGACCATCGCAGCGAGGTTTTCCTGGCGACCAAGACCGGAGAACGCGACGGCAGCGCAGCGCGAGCCGAACTCGAACGGAGCCTGGAGCGGCTGGGTGTCGATCAGGTCGACCTCATCCAGCTCCACAACCTGGTCGAAGATGGCGATTGGGAAACCGCGCACGGTCCTGGCGGTGCGGTCGAGGCACTCGCCGCTGCCCGTGACGAAGGACTCGTTCGCTTCATCGGCGTGACCGGACACGGCACCCGCATCCCAGGCATGCACCTGCGGAGCCTCGAAGCGTTCGACTTCGATTCGGTCCTGTTCCCGTGGAACCACACGATGCTCGAGAACCCCGCCTACCGGACCGACGCGTTCGAGCTGGCTCGCGTGTGCCGGGAGCGCAACGTGGGCATGCAGACGATCAAGTCGATCGCAGTTGGCCGCTGGCCCGCTGACTTCGATGGGCCCAAGTTCAGCTGGTACGAAGCGCTCGAAGACCCCGACGCGATCGGTCGAGCGGTGCGTCACGTCCTCGGCGAAGACGGCCTGTTCCTGAACACGACCAGCGATGCACGCAAGCTTCCGATCATTCTCGAGGCCGCTGCCGCGGCGAATGCGACAACCAAACCGTCGCCCGCCGAGATGGACGCAGACGTCGCTTCGTTCGCAATCACCCCGCTCTTCGACGGGGCCGAGCTGGAACGGATCTGACGGGTGGCGCCAACGGCGGTGAGCTATCCGGTACAACGGTGCGTTGATGTCTGAGGTGCGAGGCGCGGATCTGGTCGATGCGATCACCGAATGGGTGGATCGCGCCGACGAAGATCTCGATGAACACGACATAGATGCGATTCTGCGCATCCAGCTTGCGATCGACGCGAGCCATTGGAGCGGCGTCGATGTTGCCGAGCTGACCCAGGGCGATGTTGCGTCGCTGAAGCATCATCTGCGCGATGTCGATGCGCCAGAGTTCACGGCCTGGGTGGTCAATGAGACGCTCCGTGATGCCGACGTGGTGCCGCCGCGCGGACCGGCGAGGAAGGCTCCGTCGAGCCGCCGGCGATCCAGTTCGAAGAAGACAGGTTCCAAGAAGACTGCTTCCACGGACGCTGTTTCCACGGAGCCCGTCGCCGAGCAGCCAGAAGAAGACCCGTCTGAAGCAGAGCTCGATGCAGAGACGGTCGAGGATGCGGGCGCTGAGGACGGCGAACCCGAAGACCCAGAACTCGATGACCCGGAACTCGATGACGCCGAACTTGATGACGCCGAACTCGATGACGCAGACGACCTCTTTCTCGCTGACGACGAAGATCTCGACGCCGAGGACCCAGAACTCGACGACGAAGATCTCGACGATGGAGACGATCCAGCCGAGCTAGGCGGCATCTTCTCGACGACCCTCGATGCCGACGAAGAAGC
>CALDGN010000192.1 GCA_937942965.1 uncultured Acidimicrobiales bacterium
GGTCCGATGCGCCGACGATGGACATGATGGGTCACCTGTTCGCCGATCCAACGGCCGCAGTGATCGCCGGTGACGTGCGAGCGAACGAGAACCTTGGCCTCACGGCAGTGCAGACCCTCTTCGCCCGTGAGCACAATCGCATCGTTGAGCTGTTGCCCGATGGCCTCGACGAGGAAACGAAGTTCCAGCTCGCGCGCCGCATCGTGAGTGCGACGGTGCAATGGATCACCTACGAGGAGTTCCTGCCGGCCATGGGCGTGGATCTGGCCGACTACGACGGCTACGACCCGACCGTTGATCCGACGATCACGAACGAGTTCGCCACCGTCGGCTACCGAGCCCACTCGGCCATCCACGGCGAGTTCGAAGCCGAGATTCCGGCCGAGCGGGTCACCGACGGCATGGTCGAGTCGCTGGAAGCAGCCGGTGTGTCGGTCGAGGTCGGAAACGATGGCATCGAGATCGCGGTGCCGCTCAATGTCGGTTTCGGTAACCCGGCACTACTGCCCGATATCGGACTCGGCGACCTGCTCGCAGGTCTCGGATCCGAGGCGGCCTATGCCAACGACGAACAGATCGACAACCAGCTGCGAAGCGTCCTGTTCCAGATTCCCCGACCCGACGCCGAGGACCCGCTGGCGTGCCTCGACGGCGACGCGATCGCCGACTGCTTCACAGGTGTCAACGACCTGGGCGCTCTCGACGTGTTGCGGGGCTACGACCACGGCATGCCCACCTACAACGAACTGCGCATCGCCTTCGGTCTCGACCCGGTGGCTTCGTTCATGGAGCTGACCGGCGAAGCGACCGAGAGCTTCGACGATGAGTCTGTCGATGCAGACGACCCGATCAACGATCCGGACATCCTCGACTTCGTGCTCTTGACCGACGGCGACGGCAACGTGCTCGAGCCGGGCAGCGACGAGGCCGAAGGCGACACGGTGGTCGCAGTTCGACGCACGGCGCTCGCCGCTCGACTCGCCGCCGTGTTCGGCGATGTTGATGCGATCGATGCCTTCACCGGCATGGTCTCGGAGCCACACGTGGCCGGCACCGAGTTCGGCGAGCTCCAGCTGGCCATGTGGACCGAGCAGTTCACAGCTCTGCGAGATGGCGACCGGTTCTTCCACGCCAACGACGAGGTGCTCGACCAGATCGCCGACGAGTACGACATCGACTACCGCCTAACCCTGGCCGAAGTCATCGCGGCCAACACCGAACGGACCACCGACGATCTGTCGGCCCAGATGTTCCTCGTCCCCGAGGGCGAGGACGATGGCGATGACGACGCTGACGACTTCGTCGGAGGGACCGGGGGCGGCGACGCCTCCGAGTCCCTGTCGGGCGATGCGGCCGATGCCGATGCGGCTCAGGACGAAGACAACGACAACGGTGACGGCGACCGTGACGGTCGAGGCGATCGTGAGCGCCAGGACCGCAATCGTGATGGGGACCGAGGTCGAGATCGAGACGACGAACGCGAGCGTCGCCGAGGTCGAGGCGACTGAGCCGAGGCTGCCTACAGCGGCAGGCCGACGTATTGCTCGGTCATGGCCGCTTGGGCGTGGGCCGATGCGTTCAGGAATTCGAGTTCCTGCTCTTGGGCTCGCTGGTCGAATGGCGTCTGGTCCGGGAACCGGTGCAACAACGACGTCAACCACCACGAGAACCGCACGGCGCCCCAGACTCGCCGCAACGCGGTGGCCCCGTACTGCTCAAGCAGTACGGGGTCACCCGCGTACTGGGCGATGAGTGCCTGGCTCAGGTAGTGCACGTCGCTCACGGCCAGGTTTAGTCCCTTGGCACCGGTCGGCGGCACGATGTGCGCGGCATCGCCCGCAAGGTGCAGTCGACCCCAGCTGATTGGTTCGGACACGAAGCTGCGCAGCGGAGCGATCGACTTCTCGATCGACGGGCCGGTCTGGATCTGGGCCGCTTGCGCATCGGGAATGCGAGCGAACAGCTCGGACCAGAAGCGATCGTCGGACCAGTCGTCGGTCGTGTCGGTCAGCGGGCACTGCACGTAGTAGCGGCTGAGCATCGGATTGCGCATCGAGCACAAGGCAAAGCCGTGCTCGGAGTTCGCGTACATCAGGATCGGTAGCGGTGGCGTCTCGGACAGAATGCCCAACCAACCGAACGGGTATTCCTTGAGGAACTCTTGGCGCTTCTCGGCCGGGATGGCTTGGCGGCTCGGCCCATGGAACCCGTCGCAGCCGGCGATGTAGTCGCAGCTGATCTCGTGGGTGTCGCCGTTGGCGGTGAAGGTGACCCGCGGGCGGTCGGACTCGATGTCGTGCAGCGCGACGTCTTCGGCCTCGAAGATGATCTGCTGGTCGCGCCCATCGGCCGCGGCGTAGAGGTCTTCCTGGATCTTGGTTTGGCCGTACCCCATCATGCGCTTGCCGACCATGTCGAACGTGTCGACCGACAGCAGCTGCTGGCCTCGCCACGCGATGTTGATCGTGTCGTGCACGTGGCCCTCGGTATCGAGACGCTCGCCCAGGCCAGCGGCTCGCAGCGTCTCGACGGTGCCCCACTCGAGCACACCGGCTCGAATGCGACTCAGCACATGCTCACGCGACTGACGTTCGAGCACGATCGAACTGATCCCCGCGTTCGCAAGCAGATGAGAGAGCAAGGTGCCGGCAGGGCCGCCGCCGATGATTGCGACCTGAGTCTGCACGCGTCAGCCTTCTTCGAGGATGAGCTGGCCGACCGCCGTATTGCTCGCAGGTACGTGGTACAGCCGATGGCGTTCGATCGGTTCGGCACCGCCATGGAGGTCGCCCATGGCGCCCCGGGCAATCAACCACATGACCATCTCGATGCCCTCAGAGCCGGCCTCGCGGACGTAGTCGACGTGCGGAATCTGTGCGCAGGCCTCGGGGTCGGTGATCATCTGTTCGAGGAAAGCGTGATCGAACTCGGCGTTGATGAGACCACCGCGCGGGCCTTGAAGCTGGTGGCTCATGCCGCCGGTGCCCCAGACCTGCACATCGAGGTCTTCGTCGAACGTGTCGATGGCGCGACGGATCGCCTTGCCGAGTTCGAGGCAGCGCTTGCCCGACGGGATCGGATACAGCACCACGTTGACCAGCAGCGGAATGACCTTGCACGGCCATTCTTCGGGCTGGCCGAAGAACATCGACAGCGGCACGGTGCAACCGTGATCGACGTCGATCTCGTGCACCATCGTCAGGTCGAAGTCCTGCTGGATCACCGAGTGCGCAATGTGGGCAGAAAGCTCGGGGTGGCCCTCGACCTTCGGGACGGGGCGGGCGCCCCAGCCTTCGTCGGCGGGGGAGTACTCGGCGCCCATACCCAGCGCAAACGTCGGCACCATCTCGAGGCTGAACGCGTTCGCATGGTCGTTGAAGACGAGCACGACGACGTCGGGCGTGTTGTCAGCCATCCACTCGCGGGCTGGCTTCACGCCCTCGAACAACGGAACCCAATAGTCCTCTTCGGTCTTGTCGAGATCCATTGCCACGCCCATCGCGGGCACGTGTGACGTGTAGGCGCTGCCGGTAATGCGGGCCATCAGCTGTCTCCCTCGGGTGCGTCGCTGGGGTCGTTGGTGTAGCGATTGCCCTCGATCGAACGGCCACCGGCAACCATCATCGCGACGTGGTCCTCGGTTGATTGGTCTGTCATCGACGCGACGATCGCCGCGTAGCTCCAGCCCTCGGTCGCCCGGATCTTCGAGATGTAGTAGATGTTGCCGCCGAGCTCGATCATGCGATTGAAGTCGCGGTCGCGCACGGCCTGCTTCTGGTCCTCGGACATCTTCCACTCATCGAGATAGCTGTCTTCGTCAGCGATGAATCGCTCACGGTTCGCAGCGTTCTTGAGGGAGTTCGCCATCTGGTTGAGCCAATATCCCTTGGCGGCCTGTTCGGTATCGAAGATCGTGGTGCCAGGGATGTCGGTGTAGGGCTTGTCGACTGCCATCACCCGCGAAAGTACCAGATTGTTGACAATTCGGTCGCAGTCTCGGCACCATGGCCAGCAATGATCATCGACTGCCATGGGCACTACACCACGACACCGCCAGGAGTAGAGACGTGGCGCAACGCGCAGAAGGACGCCGTTGCCGCCGATCCTGCGTTCGTCGGCGAGAAGGGAGCCGTCGTCGTCAGCGATGACGAGATCCGCGACTCGATCGAGAACAACCAGCTTCGGCTGCAACACGAGCGCGGCGCCGACCTGACGATCTTCTCGCCCCGTGCCAGCTGGATGGCCCATCACATTGGCAACGAGCACACCTCGACCTTCTGGTCCCAGCACCAGAACGAACTCATCCGCCGAGTCTGCGATCTGTATCCGACGAACTTCGCGCCGGTCTGCCAGCTCCCACAATCGCCGGGCGCGCCGATCGAAGGCTCGGTCACCGAGCTGCGTCGCTGCGTCGAAGAGATGGGCTTCATCGGCTGCAACGTGAACCCCGATCCAAGCGGCGGCCACTGGAACGGGCCCCCACTGTTCGACCGCTACTGGTGGCCGCTGTGGGAAGCCATGCAGGAACTCGACGTGCCCGGCATGATCCACGTCTCTGCCAGCTGCAACGACCACTTCTTCACCACTGGCTCGCACTATCTGGGCGCCGACACGACAGCGTTCATGCAGGCACTCAGCTCCGGGTTTATGGCCGACTTCCCGGGGCTGCGGTTCGTGATTCCCCATGGCGGCGGCGCTGTGCCGTATCACTGGGGCCGGTTCAAGGGCATGGCCCAGGACAAACACATCGAAGGCCAGCCAGGCTGGGACTTCGACGGCCTGCTCGACCACATCTTTTATGACACCTGCGTGTACCACCAGCCCGGCATCGACCTGCTGGTCGACGTCGTGCCTGCGAGCAACATCTTGTTCGCCAGCGAGATGGTCGGCGCCGTGCGCGGCATCAACGCCGAGACCGGCAAGTACTGGGACGACACCAAGATCT
>CALDGN010000193.1 GCA_937942965.1 uncultured Acidimicrobiales bacterium
CGGGGCTCAAGGCGTTCGGTATGGACCACGGCGACCCGAGCTGGGGCGAGGGCGACGTGCTGTTCTGCTCCGACGAGCACATCACGATGCGGCCCGCTGATCCCGATGCGTGGTCGGTCGGTGATCGGGTGCGTCTCGTGCCTGCGCACGTCGACCCGACGATCGCCAAACACGAACGCATGTGGCTCATCGAAGACGGCACCGAACCCGTTGCCCTCGAGGTCGACCTCCGCAACTGGTAACCGGGTAGTACGCGTTCTTCGCTTCGCTCAGAACGCTTCGCTCGGTGAATGCACTGCGGTCCCCACCGGATTGTTGCTCGCTCCGGTAGTTAGCTGAGGTTCCAGGTGTAGAGCTGGGAGCCGTCGGGCTCGAAGTCGGCGCCGAGGGACTGGTAGAGCGGGTTGCTTGCCTCGTTGCCTTGACGGGTCACGAGCCAGAGCTTGTGGGCCTTGCGCTGGCGGGCTGCACCGATCGCTTGCTCCATCAGCAAGCTGGCGATGCCCCGACGCCGATGGTCCTCGTGGACCTCAAGTTGGTGCACGTAGGTCATGACTCGGCCGTCGGGACGACGAGCATGCATGCCCCAGAGCCAACCAACAGGATCCCGACCAGTCTCGGTCGACCCTTCGTACGCGCCAAACATGAAGGCATTGCTGTCGGTCAAGAACGCAATCGCACCTGACGCGGTTGGCGCGAGCGCGTCGTTCCAATCCGGCTCGAAGGTGTCGAGCAACTCCTCAACCAGAATCTGATCGGGAACGCCAAGTTCACGAATGGCAAGACTCATGACGGCGCAGCGAAGTGGGGAGCGACTATCCGAGAGAGCGGAGGTCGACGGTGAAGATGAGCGTCTCGTTCGGGCCGATGACGCCACCGGCGCCCTGGGCTCCGTAGCCGAGGTGCGGCGGGATCGTCAGGCGGCGTCGGCCGCCGACCTTCATACCCGCGACACCCTGGTCCCAGCCACCGATGACCATGCCGCCACCGAGGGCGAACGAGAAGACATCGTTGCGATTCCACGAAGCGTCGAACTCGGCGCCGGTCGACCACGACACGCCGACGTAGTCGACGTTGACGATTGCGCCAGCCGCTGCCTCGGGGCCATCGCCGACGACGAGGTCCTCGATCACGAGGTCAGCAGGCGGCTCGCCAGCCGGGACGGAAATGGTCGGCTTTACGCTCGTGTCTTCCATACCGGGACGCTATCGACGCCTACGCCGACATCGTCGGAGGCAGGCGGGCACCGGTTGTCCGGTCCGCGGCTTCGTATTCGGTGTCCGAAGCGGCTATCACAGAGGCGTGACCGACCAACACACCGATCTCGCATCGGCCGAGGACTTGACCGCGAGGGCTGCTGAAGCCGTCCGCCTCGCCGTCGACATTATCGATACCGGCATCGCGACCGCCCGTGCATCGGGGACCGCCGACCGCGATCAACAGCTGGTGTACTCACTGGCCCACGCTCGCTCCGCTGCGATCATGGCCGAGTCGGCGATCGACTACGCCGCCCACGGCGACGACGAAGCTCGACTCGCGCACATCTTCGTTGGGCGTTTCTTGAACGACCTGGCCTCGATGCTGTGGGCCCGGTCGTCGGACTGGGGCGTCGATCCCGGCGCACTCGACCCGACCCGCGACTACGCAGCGCTCGTCACGGCGCCGACGTTCGTTGGCGCCGCCGCCGAGCTTGGCGGAACCTCGACGTTGCCCGACGATCTCGAGATGGTCGCCACGACGTTCCGCCAATTCGCCGACGAGCAAGTCGCCCCCCATGCGGAACACATCCACCGTCAGGACCTGGACATCCCCGTCGAGATCATTCGCGGTGTCGCCGAACTCGGTTGTTTCGGTCTGTCCATTCCCGAAGAGTTCGGCGGAAGCGCTTCGGGCTCCGAAGACGACTACATGGCCATGGTCATCGCCACCGAGGAACTGTCGACGGCATCGCTGGGCGCAGGCGGCTCGCTCATCACCCGCCCCGAGATCCTGGCCCGAGCCATCGAGGCCGGCGGCACCGAGGAACAGAAGCAGCGCTGGCTTCCTCCGATCGCCACGGGCGACATTCTGTGCGCCGTGGCCGTTACCGAACCTGACTACGGCTCTGATGTCGCCAGCCTGACGACCGCGGCGACCAAGGTCGACGGCGGCTGGCGGATCAACGGTGTCAAGACGTGGTGCACGTTTGCCGGTCGAGCCAATGCGCTCATGCTGCTCGCCCGCACGAATCCTGACCCCGAGGCCCGCCACCGCGGCCTCAGCCTCTTTGTCGTCGACAAGCCAAGCGACGACGGCCACGCCTTCCGCCACGAATCCGACGGCGGCACGCTCGAAGGTCGAGCCATCCCGACACTGGGCTACCGCGGCATGCATAGCTACGAGGTCAGCTTCACCGACTGGTTCGTCCCCGACACGAACCTCATCGGCGGCGACGAAGGTCTCGGTCGCGGCTTCTACCTGCAGATGGCGGGATTCGAGAACGGACGCATCCAAACGGCCGCTCGTGCGGTCGGGGTCATGCAGCGAGCGTGGGAAGTCGCCCGCGAATACGCCAACGAGCGCAAGGTCTTCGGCTCGCCGATCGTCGACTACGAACTCACCCAGGTGAAGCTCGGCACGATGGCCGCGATCATCCAGATCAGCCGTCAGTTCACCTATGCCGTTGCTCGCCGCATGGCAGCCGGCGACGGGTCGCTCGAGGCCGCGATGGCCAAGGCGTACGTCTGCAAGGCCGCCGAGTGGGTCACCCGCGAGGCACTGCAGATCCACGGTGGCATGGGTTACGCCGAGGAATACGAGGTCAGCCGCCTCTTTGTAGATGCCCGCGTGCTCTCGATCTTCGAAGGCGCCGACGAGACGCTCTGCTTGAAGCTCATCGGCAAGCGACTGCTCGCCTAGTAGCCCCACTCGTTAACGTGGCTCGGTGACCGAGACCGCATCGCCAACCACTTCGACGGTTGAGCCGACGAACGCCTTCAGTGTTCCGTCGTTTCGGGCGTTCTGGTTTAACGGCGTCACATTCTTCATGGCGGCCAATGCGCTGCGGTTCGTCTACGGCTGGGTCGTCCTCGACGGGCTGGATCGGGGCGAAGGCTGGCAGGGCCTGATCGTCTTCATCCTCGGGCTCCCATCGATCTTCCTGTTGCTGCCTGCGGGTGTCTGGGCCGACCGCATCGACCCGAAACGCCTGCTCCTCGGCAGCCAAATCGCGCTGCTGCTCGTTATGGCTGGTACCGCGCTCGCGATGGGCAACGGCGCCGGAAGCCTGGGGCTGCTCATCGGCTCCGCCATCCTCGCCGGCATCGTCTCGGCGATCGGTGGTCCGGTGCGCCAGTCGCTCGTCCCGGCCTTGCTCCCAGAGCGGCTGCTGTTCAGCGGCATCGCACTCAACGCCCTCGCCATGACCCTGTCGATGGTGTTCGGGGCAGTGTTGGCCGAGCGCTTTGGCACGTGGTTCGGCTTCGACGGCTCGTTCTGGTGGATGGCCGGGCTGCTCCTCGGTGGCATCGCTGCACTCTCGCTCATGCAATCACCTGGGCCAGCAACCACGGGCAACGTGACGACCATGCGCCAAGCCATCGGCGAAGGCCTGTCGTTCGTCTGGAATGAGCGGGCCATCCGCACACTCTTCTGGTTGCTCGCTATCTCGGGATTGCTGATGACGCCGGTGATGTTCGTGACCATCCAGGCGCACGTGAAGAGCGAGTTCGGCCGATCAGCGGGCGACGCGGCACCGGTGCTCGCCCTCATGGGTCTCGGCATCGCGACGTCGTCGGTGTACATCATGCGCCGCGGCAACATGGCCGACAAGGGCGTCAAGTTCATGCGGGCGATGATCGGCGGCACCACCATCGTCACTCTTATGGGCTTCACGACGTCGCTTTGGCAGCTGCTGGCGCTCGGCTTCCTCATGGGGTTGTGCGGCGGGTTCTTCATTAACATGAACCAGGGTTTGATCCAGGCGAACACGCCCAAAGACGTAATGGGTCGAGTGATGGGCCTGTACGCGCTCGTGTCAGCTGGGCTCACACCATTCGGCGCGCTTGGCCTCGGCGTGCTCGCCGAAGCGACGAGCACCGGCACTGCGATGAACATCGTGGGCGTCATCTCACTGGTCGGCGTGCTCGCCACCTACTTCACCGCCCGGTCGATCCGCGAACTTGCGTAATCGTTCTTCGCTGGTCGGGTTCTCGCTGAGCGCGCTCGGCTTCTAGATTGACGGCGTGGAATTCACGCTGAGCCCAGAACTCCAAGCCCTGCAAGCACGTGCCCGAGAAGTGGCCGCCGAAGGTGTCGCCAACTTCGGTCGACACAACGACTCGTGGATCAACGGATTCAGCAAAGACTTCGCCAAGCGCATGGCCGAAGAGGGCTGGATCGGCATGGGCTGGCCGAAAGAGCACGGTGGCCAGGAGCGCCCGCCTATCGAGCGAGTCATCGTTGCCGAAGAGATGATCAGTGCCGGCGCACCGATCGCAGCGATGTGGTTCGCCG
>CALDGN010000194.1 GCA_937942965.1 uncultured Acidimicrobiales bacterium
GCAACGTTCGCGTTTTCGCTCAGCTGGCTGTCGTGATGGCGAAGCGGACGGTGTGGCCGTCGAGCTCGCCGTCGAAACCGCCCTCGGCGACGTCTCCGTAGGTCAGGCTCGTCGCCAAGACCTGTGACGCCAAGTGGTCGACGTGCGGCGCGAGCCAGCCCTGGACCTCGTCGTCGGCCTGGAGCACCAGTTTGATGCGGTCGGTGACTTCGAGCCCGCTGGCTTTGCGTGCGTCTTGCACGAAGCGCTGCAGCTGACGGGCGTGGCCCTCGTTGATCAGCTCAGGGGTCAGCTCAAGATCGAGTACGACGACCGCGTCGCCGCCACTCAGGCCGCCTACCGCACCGTCGCCGTTCGGCTCGAGTGCGATCTCGAATTCATCGCCGGTGAGGGTCTCGCCGGCAACGTCGACCGAGCCGTCATCGTTCGGGGACCACTCGCCGTTGCGAGCGGCGCCGAGTACGGCCTGCATCTGCTTGCCAAGGCGAGGACCGAGCACTCGGCCGTTCGGCTTGAGCGTGCGGGTCGCAAAGGCGTCGAGGTCGTCGGAGAGCGTGACCTGCTTGACGTTGATCTCGTCGCGGACGAGGTCGGTGAACGGCGCCAAGGCGTCGGTGTCGCGACCAGCGATCGTGAGATCCGCCATTGGGATGCGAACGCCGATGCCGTGGTCTTCGCGCAGGTTCAGCGATGCCGAGCAGACGTCTCGGACGCGGTCCATATTCTCGACGAGCTCAGGGTCGGCAGGAAGTTGCTGGGCATCGGGCCAGTCGGCCAGATGCACCGAATCGCCGCCGGCCAGGCCACGGTGGATTTCGTCGGTGACCATCGGGAGCAGGGGAGCGAGCGCCCGGGACATCGTGACGAGAACCGAGTACAGCGTGTTGTACGCCGCCTGCTTGTCGGCAGGATCGGACTCGGCCGCAGGTGCCCAGAAGCGGGAACGGCTGCGGCGGATGTACCAGTTGTTGAGAGCGTCGGTGAAGGCCTGCGCTGTGGCCGTCGCCCCAGGCAAGTCATAGGCATCCATGGCCTCGGTAACCGAGTCGATGAGCTCGCGTGTCTTGGCCAGGATGTAGCGGTCGAGCACGTCGGTGCTCGACGTGTCGAACTCGGCGGTGATCCCGTCGGCGTTCGCATACAGCGTGAAGAACGAGTACGCGTTCCAGACCGGATTGATGATCAGGCGGGTGACGTCGCGGATCTCGCGGTCGCTGACGCGCAGATCGCCGCCTCGGACGATCGGCGATGCCATGAGGTACCAACGCAACGCGTCGGAGCCGATCGTGTTGAAGATCTCGTCGGGATCGGTGAAGTTGCGGAGCTTCTTGGACAGCTTGGTGCCGTCTTCGGCAAGCACGACGCCATGGCCGATCGCATTCAGGAACGGCGGTCGGTCGAACAGAGCTGTCGACAAGACATGCAGCGTGTAGAACCACCCGCGGGTCTGGTTGATGTACTCGACGATGAAGTCAGCTGGGAAGTGGTCCTCGAACCATTCCTTGTTCTCGAACGGGTAGTGCACCTGGGCGTACGGCATCGAGCCGCTCTCGAACCAGCAGTCGAAGACCTCGGGCACGCGCCGCATCGTCGACTGGCCGGTCGGGTCGTCGGGGTTCGGGCGCGTCAGCTCGTCGATGTAGGGGCGGTGCAGGTCGGTCGGACGCACACCAAAGTCGGCCTCGATCTCGTCGAGGCTTCCGTAGACATCGATGCGGGGGTACTCGGGGTTGTCGGACTCCCAGATCGGGATGGGTGAACCCCAGAACCTGTTGCGGCTGATCGACCAGTCACGGGCGCCTTCGAGCCACTTGCCGAAGCGGCCGTCACGCACGTTGTGTGGGACCCAGTTGATCTCTTGGTTCAGTTCGACCATGCGATCGCGGAACGCGGTGACCTCGACGTACCAGGACGGCAGGGCGCGATAGATGATCGGCGTATCGGTACGCCAGCAGTGGGGGTAGTTGTGGTCGTAGGTCTCGTGGCGAACGACCACGCCTGCCTCTTTGAGGTTGGCAATGATCAGCGGGTTGGCGTCGAACACGTTGGTGCCAGCCCAGTCCGAGACCTCGGAAGTGAACTTGCCCTCGTCGTCGACGGGGACGACCATCGAGATGCCGTGGGCTTCGCACACGGCCTGATCGTCTTCACCAAAGCCAGGTGCCATGTGCACCACGCCGGTTCCTTCGGTGGTGTCGACGAAGTCAGCGCCGAGCACACGGAACGAGTCGGCATGTCCTGCGAAGTACGGGAAGATCGGCGTATAGGTGCGCTCGACGAGCGCGCTGCCTGGCATGGTGCCGAGCACGGTGTGTTCGCCGAGTTCTTTGGCGTACTTGGCGATTGCGGCGCTGCCGATGACGACAAGGTCGCCGGCCTCGGTCTTGACGATCGAGTATTCGATCTCGGGACCAACGGCGAGCGCGAGGTTCGACGGGAGCGTCCACGGCGTGGTGGTCCAGGCGAGCAGGCGCATCGGGCCGTGTTCTTCAACACTGGGGTCGCCATCGGCTGGGTGCAGCTCGAAACCGACCGTGAGCGCGGGATCTTGGCGAGGGCGCGTCGCGTCGTCGAGGCGGATCTCGAAGTTCGAGAGCGGCGTCTCGGCACCCCAGGAGTAGGGCATTACCCGGTTCGCCCGGTACACCAGTCCCTTGTCCCAGAGCTGCTTGAACGCCCAGATGACGCTCTCCATGTAGGAGAGGTCCATCGTCTTGTAGTCGTTGTTGAAGTCGACCCAGCGGGCTTGACGAGTGACGTAGCGCTCCCACTCTGACGTGTAGCGCAGCACCGCGGAGCGGCAGTACTCGTTGAACTCGGCGATGCCGTACTCGGTGATGGCTCGGCGGCCAGAAACATCGAGTTCCTGTTCGGCCCCCATCTCTGCGGGCAAGCCGTGGCAGTCCCAGCCGAAGCGGCGCTCGACGCGCTTGCCACGCATTGTTTGGTAGCGGGGAATGACGTCCTTGATATAGCCCGTCAACAGATGCCCGTGGTGGGGAAGTCCGTTGGCGAACGGTGGCCCGTCATAGAAGACATATTCGTCAGCGGCGGGTCGAGATTCGACCGACGTAGCGAAGGCGTCCTCGTCCTGCCACTGCGCAAGCATGCGTTCTTCGAGTGCAGGAAGGTCGAGTTTGGGGTCAACCGTGGGATAGGGGGTCTCAGCGGTGCTCATGCGTGATCCGGTCGTTGAAAATGGCGGGGTCAGACTACCGCCGTATCTCGATGGCCCCGGGGGCATTACGTTGGCTATACTCCTGCCGCCCAACATCTGGAAGGGTGGCGATGGCAACAAAGAAGAAGCCTGCCAGCAAGGCGACGGCGAAGAAGGCAGCGGAAAAGAAGCCCGCGGCCAAAAAAGCAGCCTCCAAGAAGGCCGCAACCAAGAAGACTGCGGCTAAGAAGGCAGCAACAAAGAAGACTGCGGCCAAGAAGGCCCCAGCCAAGAAGGCGCCGGCAAAGAAAAGCGCCGCCAAGAAAGCCACTGTGAAGAACGAGCCCCGCAAGTCCCCATTCGGCGAAAAGTTCATTGCCGCGCAGAAAGAAGCGCTCGAGTTCCAGCGCGCTCGGTACATGCGCTCGGCGAAGACCTGGAAAGACGAGGCCGACAGCCTCCTCGAGGGTCGCGAACCGGGCGACGTCCAGTTCGACGAAGAATCGGGCGAAGGCGACACGCTTGCTATCGAGCGTGAGCGCGACCTCGCACTCAGCAACTCGGCCCAGGCCGCGGTCGACGAGATCAACGAGGCGCTCAAGCGCATCGAGGACGGCTCGTACGGCATCTGCATCACGTCGGGCAAGCCGATCCCCAAGGAACGCCTCGAAGCAATTCCGTGGGCTGCCGAACGGGTCGAGGAAAAGGCCGCCGGTTTCGGTCGTCGCTGATCGCGACTTCGCGGTCATGTCTGCATCCAAAACTGAGACTGGCGACGCCCACGCTGTTGGGGTTCAAGCAGCGCCCGACAATGCACGCTTGCGGCTTGTGGCCGCAGTGGGCGCCGTCGTGCTGGTGCTGGACCAGATCACCAAGATCTGGGCGGTCGCTGCACTCGATGATCGGATCATCGATCTGTTCTGGACGGCTCGTTTCCGTCTGATTTACAACACCGGTTCGGCGTTCTCGCTCGGCGAGGGCATCGGGCGTTGGCTCGGCATCGTGATCGCGTTCGTCGTCGTTGGCGTGCTCTGGTACGCCCGCACGCTTCCCGATCGTCGGGCTCGCTTCTTGCTCGGAATGATCGTCGGCGGAGCGATCGGCAACCTGATCGATCGGATCTTTCGCGCCGACGACGGATTCTTGTCGGGTGGCGTCGTCGACTTCATCGACTTCCAGTGGTGGCCGGTCTTCAACATTGCCGACATCGGCGTGGTGTGTGGTGCGATCGGCCTCGCCGTCCTGTCGTTCGTCCTTCCCGAGGCTGCAGGTGCTCCGATCGATAGTGCGGGCGCTCCTGAAACCGACGACGATGCTGCCGCCGAGAGCGCAAGCAGCCTCGACGACGAGAGTGATCTTGTGAGCGCCGGCGAGCTTGATGACAGCAACGACCGCGACGAATGAGGCCGACATGAGTGACGCGGACGGTGCCCAAGGCGCCGAAATCGAAGAAGAACTGCCCGACGCGCTTGATGGCGAGCGCCTCGATCGCATCGTGTCGATGCTCGACGGCTGTTCTCGGTCCGTAGCGTCGCAACTGATCGAAGACCGGTCCGTACGTGTCGATGGCCGTGTGGTCACGCAACGGTCGTTCCGGGTCGCGACCGGCATGCGCATCGCCTTCTCGGGCACGGTCGAGGCCGAGGTCGTGATGCTGCCCGACCCCGAGGTTCCGTTCGACGTCCTGTACAGCGACGACGACATCATCGTCGTGAACAAACCGCCTGGCGTTGTGGTCCATCCTGGCGCAGGTCGACCCGACAAGACGCTCGCAAACGGCCTGCTGGCTCGGTTCCCCGAGATTGCCGGCGTCGGCGAAGAGATCCGTCCGGGCATCGTGCATCGCCTCGACGCCGATACGAGCGGACTGCTCGTCGTCGCCCGCTCTGTTGCCGCCTATCCCGTGCTCGTCGACGCAATGTCGGCCCACCTCGTCGAGCGTGTCTATGCCGCGCTCGTCGATGGCCTCGTGATCGATGATCGTGGGGTCGTCGACGCTCCGATCGGTCGAGCCTCGAAGCAGCGCACGAAGATGGCCGTGACCAACGATGGCCGGTGGGCTCGTACCCACTACGAGGTTGTCGAGCGCGACCACCGCAGCAAGGTCACGTGGCTGCGATGTGAACTCGAGACTGGGCGCACGCATCAGATCCGTGTCCATCTGGCCGCCATCGGGCATCCGGTGCTCGGCGACACCGTGTACGGGCCTCGTACCGGCAGCCGTGAGATCGACCGCGTCGCGCTCCACGCCCATCGCCTGGGGCTGCGCCATCCGGTAACCGGCGAAGAACTTGAGTTCGAGGCGCCGCTACCCGACGACATGGTCGCCGCCCGCACGGCGCTCTTTAGCTAGCCGTCTGCGGGGACCGCGAGTCCGGAGCCCGCAAGCAGCGTTATCGAGCCTGCGTGAAACGCAGCTATTCGGCTTCAGGCCAGGGGCGAGAGCCCGCCGTCATCGATGCGATATCGGCCAGGCTGAATGAGTCGAGCAAGTCACGCATCTGAGCGCCGACATGGCCCCAGACCGCCAAGAGAACGCACTGGCCCTCGTGATCGCACGCTCCGCCGGTGTGGGGTTCACCGAAGTCGCCGGCCGTGATCGGTCCGTCGACTGCGCTGACAATGTCGCTTAGTGGCAGGTCCTGAGGCTCGCGGTTCAGCATGTAGCCACCACCGACGCCGCGCTTTGAGCGAACGATCCCGGCGCCTTTGAGCGCGAGCAGGATCTGTTCGAGATAGGGCTGCGGGAGTCCGGTGCGTTCAGCGATGTCACGAACGGACACAGGCTTGGTCCGGTCTTCGCGCATCGCCATCGACAAGAGGGCTCGGCAGGCGTAGTCGCCGCGGGTCGAAACGCGCACAGGCCCATCGTAGGTGTGTGGGCCGACACCGACACGGCCGAACGATCTGGTTGCTCCAGATCAGCGCGGTCGCTGCCGCCATCGGGTTGACTGGTTGCAATGCATCCAAGCGACGGGGATAACGAACTCGGCACCAGTGATCGCGCTGTGGCCGTCGGGGAACCATGGGGCGACGGTGAGGATTTCGTGCTCCCGGACTACGACGCAGGTTGCATCTCGAACATCGTTCCGGCGCTGCTCGAGTACCCACCGCTCGGTGACGGCTGGATGCCCGCCGGTGTCGCAGAGGCTGAACAAGTCGTGCTCCTGGTCATCGACGGGCTTGGCTGGCACCAGCTCCAGGCACGCACCGAACTCGCCCCGACGCTCGCCGGCGCAGCCGGGGGCCCAATCACCACGGTGGCGCCCTCGACGACGGCGGCCGCACTCTCATCGATCGCAACCGGCGTGCCTCCGGGTGAGCATGGCGTGGTCGGCTACAAGATCCGTGTCGGTGGACAGACCCTCAACACGCTGCGATGGAGCACGGGAACGGGCGATGCCCGCAAGTCGATCCCGCCTCGAGATTTCCAGCAAGTGCCTGCGTTCGGCGGCCGGGCGCCCGTCGTCGTGAACAAGGCCGAGTTCGTGGGCTCAGGGTTCACGACGGCCCACCTCGACAATGTCGACTACCGGCCCTATGGAACGATGGCGACACTCGTGTGGGAGATCGAACGAGCCGTCGCAGCGGGGGAGCGCTTCGTCTACGGCTACTACGACGGTCTGGACCGGGTCGGCCACGAACGCGGCCACCAGGGCGCGTTCGACGCGGAGTTTGCGTTCGTTGATCGTCTCGTTGCTGACGTGCGAGCGGCCGTGCCCGACGACGTGGTCGTGCTGGTCACCGCCGACCATGGACAAGTCGATACGACCGGGCTCACTCGTCCGATCGACGAAGCCGTGATGCGCACAACGACGGCAGTGTCGGGCGAGGATCGTTTCGTGTGGCTCCACGCCACCGATCCTGCGGAGACGGCCCGAGTCGCCCAGGATCTCCACGGAAGCGACTTTGTCGTGGCTACCCGCGATGAGCTTCTCGATCGCGGCGTCTTCGGCCGTCGGGTCACTCCCGACGCACTCGAACGGCTTGGCGATGTCGCCTTGCTCGCCCGAGGTTGCGCGGCGCTGCTCGACCCGACCGGACGCACCCCGAACCTGCTCGGACGCCACGGTTCGCTGACGCCAGCCGAGATGCACGTGCCACTCGTGTCCGTTTGAGTCGCCGCTAACCTCGGCTCTCCGTAGGACAGAGGAGCGGCGATGAGCGACGACGGCACAACAGAGACCAGCGACACAATTGAAACTGGTGACGAAGCCACGGTCGAGACCGCGGAACTGGTCGACGACGGCGGGGCTGGTTCGCCCGATGCTCCCGTTCGAAGCGGCGAGTCGATTGAGCAGCCGGCCAAGGTCATGCGTGTTGGCGCCATGATGCGCACCCTGCTGGAGCAGGTGCGTGAGATCGACCTGGATAAGCCGAGCCGCGAACGCATGCGCGACATCTACGAGCAGTCGATCACCGAGCTCGGCAGTGCGTTGTCGCCTGAATTGCACGACGAGCTGCTCCGCCTGAGCCTGCCGTTCTCCGACGCAGAGACGCCGAGCGAGGCCGAACTGGCGGTCGCGAAGGCCCAGCTCGTGGGCTGGCTCGAGGGCCTGATCCAAGGCATCCAGGCGACGTTGTTCGCCCAACAGATGGCCGCCCAACAACAGCTCGCCACCGTCCGAGGCGGTCTCCCCGCGGGCCAGGCCCCACCACCAAACGAACCTCCTCCCACGGGTACCTACCTCTAGGGCGTTTCGCGCTTTTCGGGTGTGGGGTGGGTGATGACGCTCACGACTAGGAATCGCTGCTCGGTCATCACCCCCCCCACACCCCCCCCCCC
>CALDGN010000195.1 GCA_937942965.1 uncultured Acidimicrobiales bacterium
GCGCCGTGCACGAGCGACAACCACGACGGATAGGTGCTGAGGTCGGCGAGCGCAGCGATCGTCTCGGCAGGCGAGGCGCTGACAGTTGCGGAGATGCGGCGATCCACGTCCTGATTGTGGCCGCTGGTCGGCCTCGACACACGATCAGCGCCCGGACGTGACCGATACCCTCCGGTCGGTGACCGCACCGGTGACCATCGACGACGTCTACGCCGCCGCCCAGCGCATCGAAGGGGCCGTCGAGCGCACGCCGCTGACCTGCTCCCAGACGCTGAGCGAAATCGTCGGCGCGACCGTCTTCCTCAAGTTCGAGAATCTGCAGTACACGGGCTCGTTTAAAGAACGAGGGGCCCGCAACCGCTTGCTCGACGTTGCGCCTGGTCGCGGCGTCGTCGCCATGTCCGCAGGCAACCACGCCCAAGGCGTCGCCCGGCATGGCACGTTGCTCGGGCTCGAAACCCACATCGTGATGCCGGACAACACGCCGTTCGTGAAGGTCGCCCGCACCCGCGACTTGGGTGCGACCGTCGAGCTCATGGGCGCCGACGTCATGGAGTCGGCCGTACTGGCTCGCCAGCTAGCCGAGGAACGCGACCTTGAGTTCATCCACCCGTTCGATGATCCGTCAGTGATCGCCGGACAAGGAACGATCGCGCTCGAAATGCTCGAGCAGCAACCGGACCTCGACCTGATCATCGCTGCGGTCGGTGGTGGAGGCCTTGCTTCCGGCCTCGCCGTGGCCGCTGCGGCGCACTCGTCGCTGTGCCAGGTCGTCGGCGTGCAGTCGGAGCGCTATCCGTCGATGGCCGACGCGCTCGCCGGACGCCCGTCGACGCGCCTTGACGGCAGCACCGTCGCCGACGGCATCGCGGTGACCGAGCCCGGCAAGATCACCCAGCAGATCCTCACCGAGCATGGCGTCGAGATCGTCGTCGTCTCCGAGGCCGCGATCGAAGAAGCCATCGCCATGCTGCTCGAAATCGAAAAGACCGTCGTCGAAGGCGCAGGCGCAGCGGCGCTCGGCGCCTGCCTGCAACACGGCGACAAGTTCGCCGGCAAGAAGGTCGGCCTGATCCTGTGTGGCGGCAACATCGACCCTCGAACGCTGTCGTCGGTGACGCTGCGAGGCCTCGCTAACCAGGGCCGCCTCAACCGGATCCGAGTCGAACTCGACGACACCCCCGGACGCCTTGCACTTGTTTCGTCGCTCATCGCAGAGGAACGCGCCAACGTGGTCCAAGTTGACCACGACGGCCTCGGGTCCACCGGCGCCCGCAGCACCGTGCTCGAGCTGCGTATCGACACGCTGGACATGGCGCACGCCGAACAGGTCCTCGCCCGACTCGAAGCCGCCGGCATCACCGCCAAACTCCTGCCCTGGTGACAAGCGCCGCCTGACATCTGTGACGGGTGCCGCTGGCGTTTCGACGGGGGCGTCGAGACAGAGGAGTCGTAGGATCGAGGGCGATGCAGATGCGCTGTGAGCGACTCGATCAAGACATCGATCCGTTGGCTGTTGGAATCGCGACGGGCCAGCTTTGGAGCCGGTCTGGCTTGGTGATCGGCGGTGTCGGCGAAGCCGCCCGTCTTGTCGTTGACCGCCCCGATGGCGGGGCTGCTGCCCAACAGCAGCTCGTTGGCATGGCTGGCGCCGACGAAATGGAGCGCCCCGCAAGTGGTGTCGTTGCGCTCGGAGCACTGCCATTCGACCCGTCGCTGCCGGGCGAACTCGTCGTGCCTCGGGTGGCGGTTGTCCGAGATGCGCAACGTCGCCGGTGGCTCATCGTCGACGACGAGCTTTCGACCACCGATGCACTTGCTCTGATCGACGACGCTCTCGCCCCAACAGCGATGCCGCAAGCCACGAACTGGCACGTCGAGTCGCCCGTCGCCCCCGAGGCATGGCGCGACGAAGTGGTCGCAGTCGTGCGAGACCGGATCGCTGCGGGCGAGTTCCGCAAGGTCGTGCTGGCGCGGGAGCTGCTTGTCACCGCCGACCAACCAATCGATACCGCCGCCGTCTTGCGTCGGCTGTACCAAAGCTTCGCAACGGCCGCGGTGTTCGCGATCGACGGCTTCCTCGGAGCAAGCCCCGAGCTGCTCGTTGGGCGCGTCGACGATGTCGTGCACGCCCACCCGTTGGCCGGTACTGCGCCGCGGTCGGCTGATCCTGCTGAAGACGGCCGCCTGTCCGCAGGGCTTGCCGCCTCGGCCAAGAACCGGATCGAGCACGGGATCACGATCGACTGGCTGCTCGACAACCTGCTTCCGTACTGCAGCTACGTTGATGCTGAGCCGGAGCCGAGCATCGTCACGCTCGCCAACCTGCACCACCTCGGCACTCGGGTCGAAGGCCGACTCTCGGCACCAGCGGCGTCGATCCTCGATCTGGTCGGCGCACTGCACCCGACGCCAGCGCTCGGGGGAGACCCGCAAGGCGGCGCGCTCGAGGTGATCGAGACCGTCGAGCCAGGTGAGCGAGGTCGCTACGGCGGTCCCGTTGGCTGGGTTGATGCCTCGGGCAACGGAGAGTTCGCCGTCGGTATCCGCTCCGGAACGTTCGACGGAGCGACCGCGTCGGTCTGGGCTGGCGTCGGCGTGGTCGGCGACAGCGACCCCGAAGCCGAACTGGCCGAAACCCGCACCAAGTTCCAAGCAATGTTCGGAGCGCTGCTGCGCCCGTAGTGCAGTAGCTAGCGGGGGAGGACGGGGGCGGTGCCGAGCGCAGTGGCGACGGCGTCGTGGAGCTCGTCGTGCAGCGCCAGGTTTGCGTCGCGATTCGTGTGCGCGAGCACCATCCGAACCCCGCTCGGTGCGAGGTCGCCGGGCCACGGTTCGACGGGGATCCCATGCGCGTCGGCGAGCCGGGCAAGGTCGGTGCCATGCGGCGTGCCGAAGAGCTGCTCGTAGCGATCGGCGCTCAGCAGCTCATGCTGGGGCAAGAACGAGAAGATGCTGCCGCCGTCATTGTCGATGACCACGATCGTCAGATCGAGCGGTCGATGGCGAAGCGCAGCCAGCGATGTCGAGTCGTGCAACAGGGCGACGTCGCCGATGAGGCACACCGTCGGACGGCCAGTGCGGGCGATGCCCGCAGCCGTTGCGATCGTGCCATCGATGCCGTTCGCGCCGCGGTTGCTGATGACGTCGATGTCGGCACGGGGCCGCCCGAACCATTCGACGTCGCGGACGGGCATGGAGCTCGCGACGACCAGCGCACCACCCGCCAGCGTCTCGGCCACAACGCGCCGTGCGATCGCAACTTCGTTGACCAGATCCCGGTCGAGGCGTTCTGCGATGGTTGCCTCGGCGAGGTCATCGCATCGACGCCACGACTGGAGCCAAGCGGTGTCGGCAGGCAGGCGAGTCTCAATCGCAGCGACGAGTGCGGAGGCAACGCCGGTTTCGTCGAACGAGATCGTCGCGATGTCCTCGGGGTCGATGTGTCGTCC
>CALDGN010000196.1 GCA_937942965.1 uncultured Acidimicrobiales bacterium
GACCGCTTGCGCAGCTTGTCGACCCAGTTCGTGGAGACGTCGATCCTCGATGCGCCCGCGCGTGTCGCCGCCCGCTTGGTGCGTCTGGTCGAGATCGAGCAGGCCTTGGGCCGCTGCAGTGTCGGCGACGACGGATCGGTCGAACTGAAACTCCCGATCAGCCAAGAGGAACTCGGCCAGTGGTCGGGCCTGTCGCGCGAGGGTGCTGTCAAAGGACTCGGCACGTTGCGCTCGATCGGTCTCATCGAGACAGGTCGGAAGCGCGTGACGATCACCGACTTCGATCGTCTCGTCCACCAGGCCGACGCGACCTAGCGCACGGTTTCACTCAGGCGCAGGGGTAGCCGCCTGAGATTCGCGACCCGCGAGGCAGACCGAGCACCGAGTTCGCCGCCCCGATGCCGGACAGCACCGCGGCTTCGATGCAGCCGGCGTTGAGACCGCAATCGGTCCAGTCGCCGGCCAGATGCAGGTGCGCGAACCCACTCGAGTCGGGCTTGAGTCGGACATGGTCGGTGCCGGGCATCGCTTGCACGTACCGATCGGACGGGTCGATGTTCGCCGTGACGAATTGGGTGTCGATGGCCTCGTGGCCGGTGACGCCATCGCGTCCCGAAAGCAGCTCCCATCGAAATGCGCCGTCGGCGTCGACCGCACCTGGCCAGTAGTGGCCGATGTGTTTCTCGAGGTATTCGACGGCGGCGTCTCGCGCACGCTGATGCGCTTCGATCGGCTGGTCGGTGTCGGTCGGGTCATCGTCGCCGACGTGCTCCATCGATGAGCAGAAATAGGCAACGGTTGCTGGCGCATCCTCGCCGTGCCACTTCTCGTGCTCCAGCAGGTGGCTCATCGACGACCACGTGTCGTAGGACTCGACATAGCTGGTGATCGTCGAGCCGTGGCGCTTCCATCCGAGTTCGTTCTCGGTCGGCTGGACCCAGAGTTGAAACGCTTGCGTGCCGACGGTTTCGATCGTGTCCAGCATGGCCGCCCACGCTGACGATGCGGCTCGCAGCTTGGGGGTGATGTGTCCTGCCATGCCGACCGGAATCGCCAGCACCACTTGGTCGAAATCGACGCCTTGGCGCAGCTCCACCTGGGCGGCGTCGGGCCAGCGGGACCAGTGCGACTCCAGATGCGCATCGGTCAGATCGGCGTCGGTCGCGAGCTGCTCCGCGATCGGGTGCTCGGGGAAACACGGCAAGCCGTCGACGTCGATGAGCGGGTCGTATGTTTCGCGCCCGTCGGCCAGGTCGAGCTGACGGCCGAGGTGCACCGCGATGATCCCAGTGCCGTCGTCGTTCGGGACGACTTCGTCGACGCGGTGGAAGAACTCGAACCGCACGCCGCGGTCGCGCAGTGCCTCGTACATGGGGGCGACGACGACGTCGCCCATGCCAGCCTGCATCTTCCAGAAGAGTGCGCCGCGGTAGTCGAAGAACGTTTTCGACGCGAGGAACAGTCCAAGCCCCGCGGGGAATGCCCGGTCGGCCGGGTCGCCACCTCGGTGGCTAAAGGCCAGGTCGTAGAGGCCGCGCACGAGAGCGCCCCGCATCGTCTCTTGTGTCGCCCCGTGCTTGCCAATCCACTCGCGGTACTCGAGGTGATCGATCGAACGGAATCCCTTGCCCGAAATGTCGTCGACGATCATGCCGCGCAGCTGGGCCGAGATCAGATCGAGGAGGTGCCAGAGCCGACGGGACCGTTCGTTGGCCTGCACGCCATCGATCATCGAATCACGAACCCCGTCGAGCATGATCCGCACGCCATCGAAGAGGGGAAGGAACTGGCCCAGCCAGCCTGCGGTCCGTGACGCTTCGTTGGCCGCTGCGACCGCGACCCCTCCGACCATGTCGGGATGCAGGCCACCGAGCGACGAAAGAAACGTCCGCATCAAGACGATGGCCTGGTTGACGAACTGCCCGACCGCAAGGGCCGGGTCTTGGCCGAGCGGTTCGCCGGGCACGCGATCGTTCTCGGGGAACATCGCGGTCCAGGTTGACCAATCGCCGTCGTGAAGATCCTCGAGTCCGATGGTCGGTGCAGGAGCGAACGCTTGGTCCCACGATGCGATCGGGCAATTGGGCAGACGCGTCGGACGGTCGAGCGCGTCGTAGCACTCGCGGATCACGCGAAACGCGTTGTCGTAGTAGCCGAGCCAGACGTGCAGGCCGTGTTCTTCGATACGGCCGTGCACACCGCGATGGCTGGCGGCTTTGCCACCGAGACGATGGCCACGTTGATAGATCGTGACGGTGCCGACCTGGTCGCGGACCTCGGGGTCGGTGAGGCGCCACGCGGTCGTCAGTCCGGCGATGCCGCCGCCCAGGATCGCGATGTTCGGCCGGTCAGCGCTCACGAACGGAACAGCACCATTGCTCGATCGATGTCGGGATCATCCTGCAGTTCGGGGAACGATCCGACCGCTTCGTCCAACGCAGATGCCGCATCGACCTGGCCCACCATCGTGGTTGGATCCAGCTCGACAAGATCTGCGAGCGACCGCAAGGCGTAGCGCCGGGCGCCTCCCCTGGTGGCGTCGGCGTGGGCGTTGACGAGTTGGCTGGCCGGATCGTCGGCCCAGCGGGCGCAGAGTCGACGGACTTCGGGATCGAGGTTCCGGATGCCGCGGGTCTCGCTGATCTGGGTGATTGCGGCGAGCGCCTTGCGAGCAAGATCGTCCTCGCCAAGCTCCAGCGCTGCATTCGCAACGACCAAGTACAACGGCGGCGCCGCCATGGGAGCGAGTGCGCCAATGAGATCCGCGCTCGCACAGATTTCTTCGACGGCGGCGAGCTCGGGCGCTCGCAGCACCTGGCTCACAACGTTGTGCAGGTGGCCTTGATGTGCCCAGACACTCAGCCCGAGGTCCTCGGCGACTTCGACGATCCGGGCTGCGGCGTCGTGCGTTCGGTCTGCGTCGCCCAACGACGCGTGGAAGGTCGCGGCGGTGTGAAACAAGTGCGCGATCGTCGGGCCGCCACCTGGCAGGGTCTCCGCCCGTCGGGCGGCGATATCCATCCGTTCCCGCGCCGTCGTCAACCGGCCGCGTAAGGACAAGGTCGCAGCGGTGTAGGCGACGCCGAGGACGATCGGATCGTCAACCGTCGCCCAGTTCTGGCCAAGGATCGGGTCGAGACCTTGGTCGAGCATCTCATTGACGGATCGATCGAACAGCCGCTCCGCGTGGCGGTGGTGACCTCGGGCCGCGGACAGCAAGGCTCGCGCGTTGGTGTTGTAGGGGCCGATGGGCGGAAAGGCGTCCTGGGCTGCCTTGTAGACCTCGTAGTTGAGCCGCTGCACGGTCGGTAGGTCGCCCGTCGCCATGGCTGCAGTCCAGTCGCGCGTCTTGGCTAACGCGATCTTGCCTGCGTCGCCGTCGGCGCCGAGCAGCTCGAGGATCCCCGTGTCGCTGCTCGTGTTGCTGATGTAACCGTCTCGCTCAGCCGACGTAGAAACGACGGCGTGCAGTTCCCGCGCCTCGAGTTGCAGCTCAGCCGGAAGCGCTGCGTTCTCGCCGGCCGCATCGATGAGCTCGATCGAGCGGGCAGTGAGCGTCAGGGCTTCGGCATAGGCGTTTGAGCGTCGACAGATCGCTGCGGCCGCGAGCTTGTGTTCAATCGCAGGCTGTACGCGCCCCGCTCGGTCATGATGCAGCCCGATGAGCGCATGATCGTTCGGCGATAGCCGCTCGAAGAGCTCGGCGACCTCTCCGTGGCGGGCGCGGCGTTCTTCGCCAAGCATCAGGTCATAGGCGAGTTCATGCACCAGGCTGTGCGCGAAGCGGTAACCGCCCTGCGGGTCGCCGACCATGATCCCGTGTTCGACAAGCGCAGCGAGTTCGCCCTCGAGCTGGCCCTCGTTGCGACCGAGAGCCTTGGTGAGCACGTCGGGAGCGAAGTCGATCCCAAGGACGGCGGCCATGCTCGTGACTTCGTCATCGACACCGGAGCCGTCGATCTGACTGCGCACTGCCTGCTGCACAACGATTGGCACGCCCGACCGCGGGCGCAAGATCCGGCGTACGCCCTCGAAGTGTTCACCAGTGGCGCGGGCCAGCCAGGTGAGGAAGAACGGGTTTCCGGCCGCTCGTTCCGCGAGCTCGTCGGCTTGTGCTTGCTCCATGCCAGGAGCGACGTCGGCGAGCAGTTCGATCGACGCAGTGGCTTCAAGGGGCCGCAGCTCGATGATCGTGACGTCGGCCAACGTGCGAATCGAAGGAACCGTGCGTGACGTGAAGATCAGCCGCAGTCGCGGATCGTTGAGGGCGACGAGTCGGTCAAGCACTTCGACCGACGACGGGTCAAGCCAATGCAGATCCTCGACGATGAGCATCAGCGGCTCAAGCTCGGCGAGCTGGCGGACACGATCGACGACGCTCGCTGCCGGATCGTCTGGGTCCGGAGGATCGACGGCGTAGTCCTCGCGAGTACGCACGGCGCTCAGCACCGGAGCGAACGGCGCGGACATGCGACGTTCGTCGGCCTGGATAATCAATGGGTTGTCGTCGACATTTGCCAGGAACTCGACGATGAGGCGCGACTTGCCCAGACCGGCGACGCCGACGATCAAGGTCGCTTCGCCTGGAGCAGGTGGCAGCATCGCGAGCTCGGCGGAGCGACCGACGAACGGTCCGTCCGATCCGATGTCGGCGTTCGGTCCGACCACCCGCGCGAGCTCGATGGCGCCTTCAAGCGAGTCGATCGTCATCGAACCAGCGGGCGTCAGGACCCATCGGCCGTCGAGCGCCGCCTCGGTCGCCTCGCTGACGAGCACCGTGCCCGGTTCGGCTGCCGCTTGCACCTTCGCCGCGAGATTGATCGACGCGCCAGACACGTCGGCGAAGTCCGCATCGCTCTCCGTTGCGACGATCGCCGAACCGGTGTGGATGCCGACTCGCACGTCGACCGTGCGGCCGCTCATCTGCTGTACTCGCTCGGACAAGGGAGCGATGGCCGACACCAGCTCGGTCGCCATGGCCACGGCCCGGTGGGCGTCGTCGCGACGAGCGGTCGGCCAGCCGAACCAGAAGAACCGGCCGTCGCCTTCGTCGCGAGGGATGAAGCCGCCGTGCTTCTCGGCGAGTTCGCCGGTGATCGAGCGGTAGTCGCTCAGTAGGCGCGCATAGTCCTCTTCGTCGAGCTCAATCGACAGCGGGGTCGAACCAACCAGGTCGACAAAGACCGTGGTGAGCGGCCTCCTGACCTCGCTGAGTTCGCTCATGGCTCAGAGGGCGACGTCGAAGTCGACGCTCATCGACAGCAGCAACGATGTGGGCTGGTGCAGGCTTGTCGACGACTCGCGTTGCAGCAGCAGCGTGAGTTCGCTGACATGACTGGTCAGGCTGACAACGCTGAGGCGCGCTTCGCCGGTTCCGACTCGCTGCAGCTCAGCCTTTGCGACGGGGACGCTTTGACCATTCCAGATCACGGCGAGGATCTGCTGGTCGTCAATGTGGTCGAGCGCAAAGACCTCGGACACCCATCGGACGGGAATGCGAGCGGCCAGCAGCACCGCGTTGTCTGAGGCCGTCGCCATCCACGCGAGGCTTGACTGGAACATCGATCGGCCGACGCCGACGAGCGTGCCGAGGTAGGTCGCCATGTCGATCTGTGCATCAGGGTCGACCAGCGGGAGCGTCAGGTGCGATGCCGACTTCTGGCAAGCGTCGCTGACGTTGCTCGTGATCGCGCCGAGCTGATCGGTCGCCGCGTCGAGGGCTGCGCTCAGCGTCGTGGTCTGGTCATGGGGAATCGGCACAGCTAGTCCTTCGAAGGTTCCTGGCTGGACGTAGTGGATGCTGATGCAACGACCTCGGCCACCATTCGAGATGCGGATGCAGACTGGACGGCGGCGCAGCGGAGCCCGTTCATCCACAGGCGCGAGGCGCCAAGCATCATCTTGCTGACGTCACCATCGAAGTAGCCGCTGTCGTTGCGGCGCGTGAGCTGTTCGGCCATCTCTTGCCAGGCTGCAAGCGAGTCGCGTTGCAGCGCTTCGGTCTCGCGTGCGACGTACTTCAGTTCGTCTTCGAAGCTCATGCCAGAGCCTTTCGCGTCATCGGAAGATGCAGTTTCTGAGGAAGTCCGCGGTCTGGTCGGCCCAACCCCACTCGGTGACCAGCGCTGCGACGGTCTGGCCACGCGTCTGCAGATCGACCCGAGTCGACTTGCCGTAGAGCAGCGTCTTGGTGATCCGAATCTCGATCGTGTTCTCAGCGGCATTGTCTCGGACGATGATCGCCCCATCGTCGAGCACGAGC
>CALDGN010000197.1 GCA_937942965.1 uncultured Acidimicrobiales bacterium
GAGCTCTGCGATGTGCGGGCCTCGGAAGCTCGGGTCGATGTCGGCCGGGTCAACTTCGGAACCTTCGTGCCAGGTGATCGCGAAGCCGTAGCGGCGCGCCGCGTCGTGCATGTCTCGCTCAACGTCGGTGCCCAAAAAGCTGGGGTCGAGCACGATTGCTGCGACGTCGCGAGCGAGATCGACCCCGCCGTGGACCTGGGCCTCGATGTAGTGGTCGAGCTCCCGGGCCGACTGCTCATCGACCGGCGGGGTGGCGAGGCGTTCGAGGAAGGAGCGCGGATCGAGCTGGCGCCCGAATCCGGCGCCGCCGACACATCCGTCGACCGCGCCGGCCAAGATCGACGTCAAGGCGGCTGAGGTGCCGACGTCGGTCGGGCCGAGGTGGCTGTCGCCGACGCAGAACGTCGCCCGGTCCAGGCACGTGGGCCCGAGCACCACAAAGCAGGACCCGAATCGAGGAGCCCCGCCGAACGAATCTCCGAACAGATCGAGCGCTCCATACACCGGCCGAGTCAGCGAGCCCGAGGCATAGGTGTTGTCGAACAGCTCTGCTTCCCAGCAGTCTCGGTCGCCGCCCGCCACAGCAGTCCGTTGCCCGTTCGAGACCCCAGTGTCGAACTGAGATCGATACGCACCGTCGGCCGCTAGCCCCGCGGCCACCGTTCTTCCCGTGGCGTCCCGACGGTCGGGATGAAAGTTGAGCGTCAACCGAGCGTTCGCTCGGATCGCCGAGATGGCGGCCTCGATCTCCGAAGGTTCAAGCCCATTCGCCGCCAAGCGAGCGGTCGCTGCCGGCTCATCGGCGACAGCCCGTTTCGCAACGGCGCACACGGCAGCGTGGGGCGCCGTTCCGTCACGATCGTTCATCCGATCATCCTGTCAGGGGATGCGCAGTCGAATGCGAGGGTTTGATTGAGACAAAAGTATTGCGGCAGCGCCAATGACCAAATAGCATCGACCGGCCCTAGATCGGACGTGCGAGATGGCAAGACGCGAGCTACAACGCAGCGAGCGGAACGATGCGACGCCCGCAGAACCGCGCCCCTGGGTCAACACGCTGGGAATGCTCGTCGACCGTGCCGATGGGGCCTTCGAACGCCGAGTGGTCTCGCGCCCGTCCATGGTCGTGCTGATTGAGCTGTTCGCTGGCCTGGGTTGGACGCGTGCGTGCGTCGAGAAAATCGTGGATGGCGACTGGTGGCGTGGCGAGGTCGTCCGCGAGTTCGCCGCCGACCACCAAGGGTTGGGGCTTCCTTGGTACGAGGGGCTACAGGAGCGCTTGGTCGATTTCGCACCGGTCGCCGTCGCGCTTGGGGTCCTCGCGGTCGAGGTCGTAATCGCGGTTTGCTTGGTCGCCGGACGTCGACTGGTGCTCGCCGTCGGACTCGGCATCGCCTTGCTGATGCAGTTCCTCTTGGCTGGCGCAGTGAACCCCGCCGTCTTCTATCTGATCTTCCACTCGGCGCTCGGACTCTGGGCGGTCGAACGTCTTGAGCCGAGCAAGCGGCTTCTGGCATCGCTGCGGGGCGCCGCTCTGCTGTGCATCGTCGTGGTCGCGGTGACGCTTCCGTTCGCAAGGACGATGGCTCCCGCCGAAGTGATCGAAGATCCCGCACTGGTCGTCGCCGCGTGGGGAACCTGTTCGGCGATCTCGCTCGTCGGTGCTCGGCGTCGCATACGGCGCCGCTACCTCGAGGTCACCACGATCGATCTACGGGATGTTCTGCGAAGCCGAACTCGCTAAGGAACACGGAGTGTTCCAGCGTCGGGCTGGCGGGATTTGAACCCACGACCTCTTCGTCCCGAACGAAGCGCGCTACCAAGCTGCGCCACAGCCCGCTGGGATCCAGGATTCCCTGGAGTCAGGCGGACAAGGTATCGGATTTCAGTCCGACGCGTCTGCGGTTTCTTCGCCTTCGGAAGCTGCGTCTGCGTCAGCCTCGACCGGCTCTGGCTCGTCGACCGGTTCGCCTTCGAACACCGCGTCGCCAGCGAGCGTTGCCAGCGCAGCACGGCGCAGTCGCAACGCATCGAGCGGCTTGATGAGCCAGCCGTCAGAACCGGCCTGGCGGGCGATCCAACGGTCGGCGTCGCGGTCGAGCAGCATCAGGACTTTGGTGTCCGCAGCACGCCCTTCGGCGATGTCGTGCTGGAGGTCGATGCACGCAGCGACGCCTCCCTTGGTCCCGATCTGAAGATCGAGCAGAACCAAGTCGGGGTTCAACTGGCTCACGGCCGAGCTCACATCGCGTCCCTCACGGATCCGCGAGACGGTCGTGCCCGGTTCGCCGAGCGCCGCAGAAACCTCGTCGAATAGCCAATCTGCGTCGGTTGCCAACAACACCTGTGTCACAGGTCGCAGGCTACCGGGCCGGAGGGCCATGCTTGAACCCATGTCCGTCCGGTACGCTCATGTCCCGATCGGGTGGAGGCCAGATGTCTGATTTTGAGGTTGAATCCGAAGAGTTCGATACGCACAGCGTGCTTCGGCCGCGTGGCGATATCGACGCCTACAGCGTGGGGCAATTTCGCGAAGCTCTTTCCGGGCTCGCCGAGATCCCTCGACTCCTCATCGATCTCTCCGAAGTCCCGTTCATGGACTCGGCCGGCCTTGGTGCCCTCATTGGCGGCATCCGCCGTAACCGCGACCACGAGGGCGAGATTGTTGTCGTCTGTGACAAGCCTGCGCTTACCCGCCTGCTGCACACGACCGGCTTCGATCGCATCGTTCCCGTGATTGAGACGCACGACGAGGGGCTCTCCACACTGCTCGGCGACGACGCGCCCAGCAGCGATAGCTAACCGCAGTCCAATGAATCGGCGAGTTCGAATCTCACGGCTGTTGCTCGCTCTGCTGCTCGCACTTCCGCTTCTCGCGCCCTTTGCCGCGCCCGCAGAAGCACAAGACGACGATGCCGAGCCCGAGGTTCAGCAGGACATCGACACGTTGGTCATCGACCCCAACGCCGGGGTCGTGGACATCATGCAGATCAGCGGCTTGCTCGATCCGCTGCTGGCTGACTTTGTCATCGACACGCTCGATGCTGCCGATGACGGTCGTGTGCGTGCCGTGATCTTGCAGGTGAACAGCACCGGGTCGGTCATCAGCGACGAAGAACTCGACGAGGTCGCGCGAGCGATCGTCGACGCACCAGTGCCGGTCACCATGTGGGTCGGCCCGAGCAATGCGAGCGCCCTAGGCCCCTGGGCCGAACTGGCCGCTCTTGTCGATCGAGTCGGTATTGCGCCCGGCGCCCGCTTCGGCGAACTGGGAGAAGAACGACTCGATCCGGCGCTCGGCGCCGACTGGGGTGCAGCCGCGAACCTGATGCGCAACGACACGATCGCTGCCGACGAAGCCCTTGAGCTCGGCGTCGCATCGTTTCCCGCCCCGACGGTCGGCGAGTTCTTGGTCGGCATGACCGACCTCGGCATCGAGACAGCGGTCGTCGAAACCGAAGACGGTCCTCGTGTCGTGCCAACCACACGCCCCCGTTTCCAGCGACTCTCGCTGCTCGCCGGTCAGCTCCACACGGTCGCGAGCCCGCCGGTCGCCTATCTGCTCTTCACGATCGGACTCGCACTCCTGGTGTTCGAGTTCTACACCGCCGGCGTGGGCGTGGCTGGCGTGGTCGGTGCTGGCATGTTCTTGCTGGGCTGCTTCGGCCTCTTCATCTTGCCGGTCAATCTCTATGCCGTGATCCTGCTCGGGCTGTCGATGCTCGCGTTCTCGATCGACGTGCAAACCGGAGTGCCTCGGTTCTGGACGATCGTTGGCGCCATCGCGCTCATCATCGGCACGATCACGCTTTACCGAGACGGTGTTTCGATGTCGTGGATCCCGATGCTCGTGGGCATCGTCGGCATCACCATGATGATGGTCACTGGCATGCCGACCATGGTGCGGACCCGCTTCTCGACGCCGACGATCGGTCGCGAATGGATGCTCGGCGAGCTCGGCGAAGCCGTCGAAGCCGTCGATCCTGACGGCGTCGTATCGATCAATGATGCGCTCTGGAAAGCCCGTACGAACCGGGCCACGCCGATCGCTGCGGGTGACCGAGTGCGGGTTGCCGCGGTCGAAGGTCTCGTCCTCGAGGTCGAGCCCGAAGAAGGCGCCGCTCGTGACTACAGAGAGCGGCGGGGTTCGCGCGGCGAGTCCTGATTTCCCCAGAGTGCTTGCACCGTTGCACGGATGCAGGCACTTATCCACAGGCCTTGGGGATAAGCGAGTCTGTGATCTCACTGAGAAAAAGAGCCTCTTGCGGAAGCCGCTGGTGGGGCCTAAGTTCGGGTCTCAACAAACGCAGCTCACACACCGGGGGGTGTCCTTGTGGCAGCAACGATGATCGATATGACGTGGCAAGCTCGCGCAGCTTGCCGGGGGCCTCAGGCCCGTGCGTTCTTCCCGCCAGGAGCGGGCGAGCGTCGTCACGAACGCGCGGAACGTGAGCAGCGGGCCAAGGCCATCTGCGCACAGTGCTCCGTGCAGACCGCATGTCTGGACTATGCGGTTTCGATCCGCGAACGTCACGGTGTTTGGGGTGGGCTCAGCGAGAGCGAGCGCCGCGCCATGCTCAAGACGGTCGACGCATAAGACCTTCTGCTTGGCGGCGGGCGTTCCGCGCTCGTCGCAAAGCTGACTAATCGACGCTCGGCAGGCGGGGGCCGCCGATGCGTACGTCCTCGCGCCGTCGCGTCACGCCGGTGCCATCCAGGTGCGCCAACAACGGGAGCGCGTACTTGCGCGACGTATCCCATGCCGTACGAACATCGCTCACCGTGACACCGTCGGGTTGTCCCTGTAGCAAGGTGGCGACGGCCAGCGCTGCGGCTTCGATCGCCTCGGCGGCGAAGAAGATGCCATCGCTTTGCACCACGAGACCGCGACGCACGAGCTCGCGGACCTCGCCGCGGTCGTAACGGTCAGGGCCGGGCGGCTCGAAGGGCGACTCGCGAAGCGCGGCCAGGAACGGATGATCTCGCAGCTTGTCGACCGCATCGACCTTGCGAACATGGGTGCCGTCGACGCCTACATCTTCGAGCAGGTCGAGCATCGCGCGGTCACGCTCGTTCAGTTCGGCAAGTGGAAGTCCGAGCCCTTCGGCGGCGTCGATGCGTTCGGCCAGTGCTGCCAGGTCGGCTTCGAGGACGGACGGTTCGACGATCCAGTTACCGACGTTCGGTTCGCGGCGCTCGCCGGTCAGTAGCTCGAGATGCTCCAGCTCGACCCAGCCGCGCTCTGCGATGACTCGGTCGACCGAGCGATCGGGTGCCGCCTGCGAAGCGCGAGTCACAGGCTCGATGTCGAGGATCTCGCCGCCACCGATCGTCTCGCTGCGTCCGCTCTCTCGGAGAACGAACCGGTCGCCGGGCAACATCGGATAGGGCGCACCGAGACGCAAGCGAATCGAGCCTTCGGTGCCAGGAACGATCTCATCGGGGCCGAGAACGCGCAGATGGGCGGGGTGCTCGCCCGAACCGAGATAGACGACGTGGGCCCCTCGACGAGAGACCGCATGGTCGAGATCATCGAGGACCGAGAGGCGGGCGTCGAACACTGCCGACGAGAACCACTGTCCGGCGCGGACGATCACATCGCCGCGGCGAACTTCGTCGTGGGAAACGCCACCAAGGTTGAGCGCCACCCGGTTGCCAGGGGTGACCGTGTCGAGTGACGCGTGCAGGCTCTGGATCGCTCGAACTCGCACCGAGCGTGCGCCCGGTTCCACGATCAGCTCGTCGTCGACCGAGAGTGATCCGCCGGTCAGCGTGCCGGTCACGACCGTGCCGCTGCCCTTGGCCGCAAAGCTGCGGTCGATCCAGAGACGAGGACGGTGAAGGTCTTCAGCCTGCGGTGTCGCATCGAGCACTTGATCGAGCGCAGCGCGCAGATCGTCGAGGCCGGCGCCGCTGATCGAATCGACGGGCACGATCGGCGCGTCGGCGAGAAAGGTGCCTTCGAGATGCTCGGCGACATCGAGCTCGGCGAGCTCGAGCGTCTCGGCGTCGACGAGGTCCTTCTGGGTCAGCGCCACGATGCCGTGCTCAACGTTGAGCAGTTCCAAGATGCGGAGGTGTTCTTCGCTCTGCGGCATCCAGCTTTCGACGGCACTGACGACGAACATGCAGGCATCGACGGCCCCAACGCCTGCCAGCATGTTCTTCAAGAAGCGAACGTGGCCGGGAACGTCGATGATCGCAACGGTTCGGCCGCTCGGCAGCTTCGTCGAGGCGAAACCGAGATCGATCGTAAGCCCGCGCTCACGTTCTTCGTCGAATCGATCGGGGTTCGTGCCGGTCAACGCGGTGACGAGCGTGGACTTGCCGTGGTCGACGTGGCCAGCCGTCGAGATGACGTGGCTTGCGCTCATGAGGTCGGCAGGCTCGCGAGCGCCGTGGCGATCATGGCGTCGTCGTCAGGGTCGACCGTTCGCAGGTCTAACAGCGTCTGCTGATCCTGGACGCGAGCGATGATTGGTGGCTCGTGCGTGCGCAGGGCCTCGGTGTGATCTCCGTCGAGACGAACGCCAGCAGATGGGATCTCGATCGTCGGCAACGTGCCGCCACCGGGCACCGACATGAGGTCGACCACGGTGCCCGCACCGAGAGCCTCTGCCCGAGCTCGTAGATCGGCGGGGCGCTGCGCTGCCATCTTCCAGAACGGGATCGCTTGGCCGTCACGGTTCAGGTAGGCCAGCGCGAGTTCTTGCAGCGCGCTGAGCACGAGGCCGCCAGGGCGGAATGCGCGGGCGAGGGGATGCGATGCGCATGCGGCAACGAGGTCGGCCCGGCCAGCGATGATGCCGGCCTGAGGTCCGCCGAGCAGCTTGTCGCCGGAGAAGCAGACGAGGTCTGCGCCAGCAGCGAGTGTCTGCTTCGCGGCTGGTTCGTCCGCAAGCCAATTTGGAGGCCCATCGTCGAGCCACGGGCAGGCGGCGTCGAGCAGGCCGCTTCCGATGTCACACACCAACGGGACATCGAGCCCAGCGAGCTGGGGGACCGTCGGCGCTTCGGTAAAGCCCACGATCTTGTAGTTCGACTGATGCACGAGGAGGGCGACGGCGATGTCGGCGTCTTCGTCATTCACCGCTCGCTCGAAGTCAGACGCGCGCGTGCGGTTCGTGGTGCCAACACCGTGCAGGCGAGCACCGCTCTGTTCGATGACATCGGGCACACGGAAGCCGCCGCCGATCTCGACGAGCTCGCCTCGGGACACGGCCACGCTTCGCCCGGCCGCAAGGCCAGCCATCGCCAGCGTCACGGCGGCGGCGCAGTTGTTCACGATGAGCGCAGCTTCGGTCTCACACAAGCGTGCGTAG
>CALDGN010000198.1 GCA_937942965.1 uncultured Acidimicrobiales bacterium
TGTGACGCCAAGAAGAACAAGGCGAACAAGACGAGCAGCAGCGTCACGACCTGCGCGATCCACTTGACGACAACGGCGTCTCGATAGAACGGCGGTCGCGCGGACGCGGCCGCGACGAGTGATTGTTGGGCGGTGTCAGACACCAGTGCGTCCCCCCCGGGTTGTCACACTTCTCGTACTGCTGACCGAAGATAGTTCTTCAGACAGTGGCTCGGGGGCTGAGACCGTCGTATCGACTGGCTCAGCCCCCTGGTCACTGTTCGGTTACCTGTGAGCAGGTGACCGAGTCGTGCAAAGGGTGATCGTCAGATCAGCGTGCTGGCGGTGCGTAGATGAGACCACCGTTGGTCCACTGGGCGTTCGCCGAACCTTCACGCTTGATGCCGAGTGGCGTCAGGTGACGGTCGAAGATGTCGCCGTAGTTACCGACCTGGCTGATGACCTGGTAGAAGGCGTCCGAAGGCAGACCCATGAGGCTCTGCAGTTCGCCTTCGCCACCGAGGAGGCGGCCGATTTCAGCGGTCGGAGGATCAGCAAGTGCGCCGTCGACGTTGCCCTGGTTGATACCAGCTTCGTCAGCGATCATCGTTGCGTAGACGGTCCAGTTGACGGCGTCAGCGAATGCCGAGTCGTTCTGACCATAGGTTGGGCCGAGGGGCTCCTTGGAGATTGGCGTACCTGGGAAGATCGCCCATTCCTGGTCGGCAGGCTGCTGTTCAGCCTTACGACCAACGAGACCGGAACCATCGGTGGTGATGATGTCGCAACCACCGCTGATGAAGGTGTCGGTCACGATGTTGAAGTCTTCGAACGTCTGGAGATCGATCTCCACGCCAGCTGCAGCAGCAGCGTCAGCGATGTTCTTTTCGGTGGTGGTACCAGCGTTGGTGCAAACCACAGCGCCGTCGATGTCGGCAACCGAGCTGTCGCTCGAGAAGCCGTCGCCAACGCGACCCATGAGCTGCTGACCATCGAAGTAGGTGGTCGGACCGAAGTCCATACCAACGTCGGTGTCACGGCTCTGGGTCCAGGTGGTGTTGCGGAACAGCACGTCGACCTGGCCGGTCTGCACAGCGGTGAAGCGCTCAGCAGCGGTCAGTGGCACGAAGTTGACTGCGTCGGCATCGCCGAGGATTGCAGCAGCGGTTGCACGGCAGTAGTCAGCGTCGAAGCCGACCTGTGAGCCGTCAGGCTGGGTAACCGAGAAGCCGATGCCGGCGCCGGAGACACCGCAGTTGAGTTCGCCGCGCTCCTTGATGGCGTCGAGAACGCTGCCACCCTGGGTCAGCTCGACCTCTTCTTCGTCCATGGCGTCTTCGTCATCCATGGCGTCTTCATCGTCCATGGCGTCTTCATCGTCGCCGGTGACAGCGTCTTCGACAGCTTCGGCGGCGTCGCCAGCTGCATCAGTCGCAGCATCGGCGGCATCGCTAGCAGCGTCCGTGACATCGTCGACGACGCTGTCGCTACCACATGCGGTGGCAACGAGTACGACGGCGAAGATGACGGAAAGCAGCTTTGCAAGCATGCTCTTGTTCATGTTCCCTCCATAGGAAAGCCCTCCTGGCAGGCACCAGGAATCAAGGGCCAGTTGTTGGTGGAGGCACTGTAACGGCTTTGTAATGCGATCGGAAGGCCTTGGGGTGTCGCCGACTACGGTTTAACCGTTAGGTGATCTCGCAGAAACATGCGAGAGTTGAGGGGTTCACATGCGGTTTGAGAACATGGCGGCCGTTGTCACGGGTGGTGGCAACGGAATCGGACGCGCCTGTTGTGTGCGATTTGCGTCCGAAGGAGCGGCTGTCGTCGTCGCCGATCGGGACATGGCAGGTGCCGAGGAAACGGTGGCGCAGATTGTCGCTGCGGGTGGTCGAGCGGTCGCGTTCTCGCTCGATGCGACCAGCCGGATCGACAACGACGCGATGGCGCAGCTTGCCGTTGATACCTACGGTCGCATCGATCACGTTGTGACTGCGGCTGGCATTACCCACACCAAATACACCGGAGATGTCGAAGACGAAGCAAAGCGTCTCATGGAGCGAGCGCCGTACCGCGAGCAGCCACACCTCGAGGTGTTGGACTACGACGTCGACGAGTTCCGCACGGTGATGGACGTCAACCTGGTCGGCAGCTTCCTGGCCGCCCAGGCCTGTGCGGCCCGCATGGTCGACGGCATCGAGTCCGGGCAACAGTCCGGCGGAAGCATCGTGACGATCGCGTCGATCGCGGCAAAGCATCCCGATGCGGGTCCGCTCGCGTACGTGTGCTCCAAGTCGGCGGTCTGGATGATGACCAAGAAGCTGGCTCGCATGCTGGCCAAGGCGGGCATTCGGGTGAACGCGATCGGCCCGGGCTTCATCGACACGAACATGACCCAGGTCATCGAGATGTTCCCGCCGGAGATTCTCGAGCCGTTCATGGCGAGCATTCCCATGGGTCGCAAAGGTCAGCCCGAAGACATCGCCGCTGCCGCCGCGTTCCTCTGCAGTGCCGACGCCTCGTACATGACCGGCGAGATCCTCCACCCCGACGGCGGCTACTTCACTGAGTAGGCACCTGGCCTAGGTTCGGGGGATGACGGAACCTGAGCATGCATGGACTGAGCTGGTTGGTGGCCTCGACTTTGGCGAGGGGCCGCGCTGGCACGATGGCGAGCTTTGGTACAGCGACTTCTATCAGCAGCGCGTGTATCGGGTCGCTGCCGACGGGACCCGCGAAACGGTCATCGAGATCGACGATCGCCCATCGGGTCTCGGATGGATGCCAAACGGTGACCTGCTCATGGTCGCCATGACATCGAAGCGGCTGCTGCGTTTCGACGGCAGCGATGTCACGATCCACGCCGAGCTCCGCGACTTCGCGCCAGGCAACTGCAACGACATGGTTGTCGACGCGAACGGGAATGCCTATGTCGGTCACTTCGGCTTCGACCTCGAAGCAGGTGACGACTTCGCCCCTGCGACCGTGCTGCTCGTGCGGCCCGATGGCACCGTCTCGGTCGCAGCCGAAAACATGGCGTTCCCAAACGGGTCGGTCATCACCCCTGACGGCCAGACCCTGATCGTCGGCCAGTCCTTCGGTGGCGACTACGTGGCATTCGACATTGCCGCCGATGCGACCCTGTCGAACCGACGCCAGTGGGCCGACATCCCAGGAACCGCTCCCGATGGTTGCACCCTCGATGCCGGCGGCGGCATCTGGTTCAGCGACGCCCGAGGTTCCCAAGTCGTACGTGTTCTCGAGGGCGGCGAAGTCACCGACCGAGTTCCGACACCGCAGCCGACCTTCGCTTGCGTGCTCGGCGGCGACGATGGCCGAACGCTCCACGTGCTCTGCGCCGACGGATCACACCCCGACAAGGTCGCCGGTTCCGGCACCGGCACGATCATCACCACGCAGGTCGAGCACCCCCGCGCCGGGCGCCCCTAGGCGACCGGGAGACAGACGATGAAGATCGGCGTGAACCTCATCAACTTCGGCCCTGGCGTAACGCCCGAGTCGCTCAACGGTTGGGTCGCGATGACCCAGGACCTCGGCTACCACGGCTTGTTCACGTCGGACCACGTGACGATCACCGACGATGTCTCAGAGCGCTACCCAGCCCCGTTCTACGAACCACATTCGCTGCTCGGTTGGCTGGCGTCCGCGACAACCGACATCGCGATCGGCACCACCGTGAGCGTGTTGCCGTACCGCAGCCCACTCGAAACAGCCCGGGCGTTCGCGAACATCGACCAACTCAGCGGGGGCCGCTGCATTCTCGGAGTCGGCGCTGGCTGGGCGACCGAAGAGTTCAAGATCCTAAACGTGCC
>CALDGN010000199.1 GCA_937942965.1 uncultured Acidimicrobiales bacterium
ACTGCTCGTCGAGGCGCTCGACAGCTTCCGGCTCGCGTTCGCGCTGTCCGGCGGCGCCAATGCCGCAGCGTTACTGCTTGCGATGCGTTTGCCGGTGCCGGCAAGGCGTGCTCAGCGGACGAGCGAGTCCGAGACGACTGCTAGGTAGCCGTCGTGCACGGTCGGTTCGACGGCGACACCGTCTGGCGGACAGTCATCGACCAGGCGGAAGCGGTCGGGACCCATTGCGCGAGCGGCCGGATCCGTCGGTGTGGTGGCCGTCTCAAACGTCCGTCCTTTCGCGACCGCAGCGAGCTCGGTCGGCGAACCAGCGAACACAGCCTGGCCAGCAACGAGCACTACGACGTGGCGACAGATCGTGGCAAGTTCATCGGCATGGTGAGTGGCGACGACGGTCGTGCGATGTTGCGCCGACGCCGCGATCGACCGAACGATGGCAGCTCGATGCGCCGCATCGAGTGACACCAGCGGCTCGTCGAGCAACAGCACCTGCGGGTCGCCGAGCATGGCCTGGGCGAGTAACACCCGACGACGCATCCCTCCGCTCAGGTCCTGGATCCGAGTGCCACGGGAATCGGACAGCCCGACCTCGGCGAGGACGTAGTTCGTCCAACGCAGCCGCCGCCGTCGCGGCCCAATCTCGTTGAGCGCGGCCACATAGTTGCAGAACTCGCCGACGCGCATGCGGGCCGGGAGTCGTTCGTCTTGCATGGCGAATCCGAGCTGGCGCCGAAACTCGGTCCGATGTGGCGTTTGGGTGAGATCTAGTGCGCCGACCTGCACGCTCCCTTGCTGGATCTCGAGAACCGTGGCCAGCAGCCGGACCAGCGTGGTCTTGCCTGACCCGTTCGGTCCAAGGATGGCGGTCGTTCCCGACGGGAGGACGAGCCGGTCGATGGCCAGGACCTCGGTTCCGCCGAACGCATGACGCAGGTCGGTGATCGTGACCGTGGGAGCAGTCATGCGTTGCTGCCTGAACCTGGACCGAACTCGAGCGCAGTTCGCTGACGCCACAACGCGACCGCTGCGATGCCGGTCACGGCCGCGGCCGCGAGTTGGAGAACCGGTCCGAACATGGCTTGGGCAGACGCGGCCTGGGTCACGATGAGCACGAGGGCGATCCAGGCCCCGGCGATCGGCAGCGCAGCCCGGCGCGGTTCGAGGTGGCGAGACGCTGCCATCGTCGCCGTGGTCACGGCAAGTGCAGGCAGGAGCCAAGCGAATCGGAAGATCCCCCCGGCCGGCAGGAACAACGAAGCCAACAGCAGGATCAGCGAGCTCGCCGCCATGACGGTGAGGGCTCGAACCAAGAACACACGGAACGTGTCCTGGGGCGCTGCGACCACGAGCTCGTGGGTCGGATCAACGCCGCGTCCAAAGGCGAGCGCCACGCCGGCGAGCGGCACCAGCGGAGCGAGGGTGAGGAACACGGCGATGCGGTCAACGCCAGCACCCTCGTTCGACGCGGCACTCAGGGCAAACAGCACGGCGATGAGCACCGCCAGGAACCATGACCGTCGCAAGGCTGGCGTCGCGGTGACGAGTGGAATCGTCGTGTCCGGCACGCCGAGCCGCGTCAGGATCCGCTCCAATCGAGATGGCGTCGGGGCGTCCAGCTCCGTATGCACCATGAGGAGGTTCTCGTCGAGACGTGCGGGTTCGATCGGCCGCTCGGCGCTAGGACCAAAGCGCATCGGAAGTGTTGCCTGGTCGCGCAGTGCGGCTTCGACGGCGTGCATCACATGATCTCCTGCAGTCGGCGGCGGGCTCGGGCGAGCCGGGACTTAACGGTGCCCACGGGGATGTCGAGGATGCGAGCGGCCTCGCGATTCGTCAGTCCGCAGAACGCGACGGCCGCAAGTACGGATTGGAGGTCCGGGTCGAGTTGTCGGAACGCCTGACCAACGGGGGTATCGCCGAGGGCGAGCGGGACTTCCTCGGTAAGGACTGCATGGAAGACCGACGCGTCGGCGACGGGCGTCGGAGGGCGACGGCGCCGGAGCTGGTCGATCAAGCGCCGAATGCCGATCGTCCAGATCCATGCACCAACCTCGCCGCTCGGTTGATAGGTGCCAGCTTGCGTCCAGACCGCAACGAAGGTGTCTTGGATCGCCGTGTCGACGAGTTCGCGGTCGGTGCAGCGCCGCGACAGTCGTGCCGTGAGCCACGGTGCGTGGCGCCGGTAGAGCTCGTCGAGGGCGCTGCGTTCGCCAGTTGCGACGCGGGCGACCAACTCGACGTCGGTCCCGGCTGCCGCCCCGCGTTCGGCCACGATGCCGACGCTACTCAACCGACGGGTAGGGCGAGGGCCGCCGACATCAGAATCGGAAGCGAGGAGCATGACCGGGCGCATCGTCAGGATCGAACAGTGACGCGTTCGTCGAGGTGGAACCGGGTCCGCTTTGGCGCCGGACCGAATGGGTCGGGCGTCGGGTCACGGCCCAGACCTCAGTCAGCAACGAACGCACGACCGGAATCAGCCCTCGGACCGCCCGCACGGGGTGACGCAGCTTCGCCAGCTGCGGCCGGACGCCCCGCAGCGGATGCGTCAACAGCCCGACCAGGTTCGTCGGCATCGGTTCATCGACGCCGTAGTGCTGTGGACGCCGATCTCCCTTGGGCATGAAGAACGTGCCGAAGACCTGATCCCACACGGGAAGCGCTGGTGCGTAGTTATGGCCGATCGCATCGGACTCGTTCGCGTGGTGCCAGTGGTGGAACTCTGGATTGGCAACGAGCCGATCGAGCCAGCGCCACCGCACCCGGACGTTCGCATGGAAGAACAAGCCGAGGATGATCTGCAGCAGCGCCAAGATGCCGGTCAGCTCCACATCGAAACCTGCGGCCAACAGGAAGAAGAAGGCGGGAGCGATGAGGACGCCATCGAAGGGGTGAATGCGGAATCCCGAGATCCAATCCATGTGCTCGGGCGAATGGTGCACGGCGTGGAACCTCCACAGGAACGGGACTTCGTGCGCCCACCGGTGCGTCCAATAACCGAGGAAGTCGAACAGGAAGAACGCGACGATCGGCATAGCCACCGGTGGCAGCATCGCGACCAGTGGCCGCACCAGCATGCCCGGCAACCAGAAGAGGCTGAGTCCCCCGATCACGATCGCCGCAGCGACGCCGAACACATTCAGCAGCGGGCTGATCAGGGCGAACGTGATGTCGGTGCCGACGAGCGGTCGGCGCAGTTTCTGCTCCTTGCGCCTCGGATAGATCTTCTCGAAAGGCACGACGATCACGAACAGCAAGATCACGGGAGCGAACACCTCTCCGTCGATCAGATAGGCGATACCGACTGCGATCGCACTGAGCAGCAGTCGAGCTGCCCGGCCGAGGTGCTGACGCAGCGTTGGCGATCCGCCCGGATCCGGGGCGTCGAGCCGCGGGCCGGCCGGCGGAGGCGGCTCGCTCGAGCGCACATTGGTCGCAAGCGGGCCAGATGACAGAGCAACAGCTGAAGGAGGAACAACGGTGGTCATGCTTGCTCTATCGAGACCAGTCCGCCGGCCGGTTCGCCAAATCCAGGGATTGCCTCATTTGGGATACGAGCAGCCTCCCGTCTCAACAAGCGCAACCTGTCAGACTGGCGCCATGAGTCTTCGTGTGGACCGGGAACGGCTGTGGAGCCGGCTGATGGACATGGCCGAGGTCGGCCCGGGGGTTGCAGGTGGTTCGAACCGCCAAGCGCTCAGCGACGAGGATCGAGCCGGCCGTGAGCTGTTCGCCTCGTGGGCAACCGCTGCCGGGTGCACGATCGAGTACGACGAGATCGGCAACCTGTTCGCCCGGCGGCCCGGAACTGATCCAGACGTTGCCCCGATCTTGATCGGCTCCCACCTGGACACCCAGCCGACGGGCGGTCGCTTCGACGGTGTCTACGGGGTTCTCGGCGGGCTTGAGGTCATCGAGTCGCTCAACGACGACGGTCGCGAGACTGCGGCCGCGGTCGAGGTCGCCGTCTGGACGAACGAAGAAGGCAGCCGCTTCCAACACTCGATGATGGGCTCGGCGGTCTGGGCCGGCAAGCTCTCGCTCGACGAAGCCCGAGCGCTCGTCGACGTCGACGGCATCTCGGTCGGCGAAGAACTCGATCGCCACGGCTGGGCT
>CALDGN010000200.1 GCA_937942965.1 uncultured Acidimicrobiales bacterium
CGTCATCGGCCCAGCGTGCCACGTCGCCACCGCTCCACAAAGGCCACTCACCCGAACGGTGCCTGACACCCGTTCGCGGTGGGTGGTGTGACGGTGTCAGAATCGCCGGATGGAACTCAATGGCAAGGCAGCATTCATCACTGGCGGTGGCACGGGGGTCGGGCGAGCGTGCGCGCTCGCATTCGCCGGCCAAGGATGCGACGTGGCGATCAACTACAGCCGATCGGCTGACGCCGCAGCAGAAACCGTCGCCGAGGTCGAAGCGCTCGGCGCTCGTGGCATTGCGATCCAAGGCGACGTCGCCGATGACGACGCCTGCCGTTCGATGGTGGCCGAAGCCGCCGAAACGTTCGGACGCCTCGATGTGCTGGTCAACTCGGCGGGCACCACCGTCTTCGTTCCGCACCACAAGCTCGACGACGTGACCAGCGACGACTGGCACCGCCTGTACGCCGTGAACACGATGGGTCCGTTCCAGATGATGCGGGCCGCGGCACCTCACCTCAAGGCCGATGGCGGAGGCCATGTCGTCTCGATCTCGTCGGTGTCTGGCGTTGCTGGCGTCGGTTCGTCGCTGCCGTACTGCGCAAGCAAAGCCGCGCTGAACAACCTCACCGTCACGATGGCTCGCGTCATGGCACCCGAGGTCCGCGTCAACGCCGTTGCTCCTGGCTTCATCACCGGCCGCTGGTTCAAGGAAGGCCAGGGCGAAGACGCTCACGACGCCCTGGAGAGCGCACTCAAGTCCAACGTGCCACTCCAGAACGTGTGCGATCCCGAAGACGTCGCAAAGGCGGTGATGGGGTTTATTCACAACGATCTCTCGACTGGCCAGGTGCTCGTCGTCGACGGCGGCATGCTCATCAAGACGCCGTAGGCGCGCGACGATGAGCACGTGGACGTTGACGAGGGCGGTTGGGTCGATCTGAACGAGCGTCTCGGCGCTTCTGGGTTGCCCGATGGCGAGGTCGAACGCCTGATTGATGCGCTTGCATCGCGCCTCGTCGGGCACTTCGGAGCCGAGACGATCGAGTGCCACCTGGGCAAGAACGACCCGACCGCGCACTCCATGCGCGAGGTCGCCGCGGCAGCGCTTGCTCACCTGAGCGACGCCATCGATCCGGCACGGACCGCAGCGATCGAAGCGCAAGCACCGCCCTGGGACGACCGATGGCGCTCCGATGAGCGCACCGCCGGCTGGCGCTCGTGACGGGCATCCACGATGCGGCGGCAGATGGCTACCAGGCGAATAGCGACTCGTATGCGGCGGGTCGGCCGAACTATCTCCCCGCCGCCTTCGATGACCTGATCGCGGACCTTGGCACCGACGCCTGGGTCGAGCTCGGAGCCGGCACTGGCATCGCAACGGCTCCGTTGGTGGAGCGCGGCGCCGAGATCACTGCGGTCGAGCCGGTCGACGCGATGCGGGCACGCCTCGAAGCCGCCCTCCCTGCGGTCAATGCCGTTGCTGGCACGAGCGAGGCCATCCCCGTGCCCGATGGTTCCGCACGGGTCGTGCTCGCCTCGCAGTCGTTCCACTGGTTCGACTACAGACCCGCACTCGACGAGATCCACCGGGTGCTTATCGATGCGGGTGCGCTGGTCACGTTGTGGAACGTTCGCAACCAGACCGAGGCGTGGGTGCAGGAGTACACCCGGATCTCCGATCGCTACGCCGCGGACACGCCTCGTTGGCACACCATGAACTGGCGGCGAGCGATCGAGGCCGACGACCGTTTCACGCTCGAACGCGAAGCGTCATGGCCGAATCCGTCTCCGTCGAGCCCGGACCTGGTGGTTGCTCGCCTGCTGTCCACGAGCTTCATCGCCGCCCTCGACGAAGACGTCCAAGCCGCGATGGCCGACGAACTGCGAGCGGCCGTGGCACACCTTGGCGAGACGTTCGACTATCCCTACGACACCCAGTTCGAGATCTGGCGCCGCGTCTGACTTCCCCATCCGTTCTCACCGATGCAGTTCCCGGAAACCGGGTCTCAGATCGGTGAGAAGGCACAGGCTGGGGGAGTGATGGTGGGTTAGCTGTAGGCGCCGGGTTGGGTGAAGAGGTCCTTGCGCCAGCGTCCCGGCGTGCCGAGCACCGCACGGGGGTAGTCCTCGAACAGCCAGCGGGCGAAGTTGCGGCTGGTCCAGCCCGTCATGCCGGCGGTACGCAGCGACCACTCAGCACCGACACGCGTCTTAAGGACGTTGCCGAGCGTCGAAGCGAACCGCATGTCGACGGCAAGTTCCGCATCGGTCGAAGCCTCGTAGAGCGAGGCTGCTTCGGCCGGAGATGCGGCCTCGATGATCGCCTGGGCCGCTCCCATGCCGGTCTGAAGCGCCTGGCCGATGCCTTCGCCCGTCATCGGGTCGCAGGCGCCGGTCGCATCGCCGACGAAGAACAGGCGATGTGCGGTCAGCGGAAGCTCACCGACCCGTGCCGGGATTGGCCACGCCTTGTGGGTTCCTTCGGGCTCGGCGTTGGCGCCGATGATCTCAGCGATGTGGGGTCGGGTCAGCAGATCCCGCCAGAGTCCGGCCATCTCTTGGGTGCGGTGCGTCGAGCGCAACACGCCGAATCCAACGTTCGCTCGCCCGTCAGGAAGCGGGAAGCACCACACATAGCCAGGCAGGATCTCGGGCTCGAACCACACGAACAATTCGTTCGCAGCCCGTTCGGACACGTTCGAGAAGTACTGGCGGAACGCATGCCATTCGCCCCGGTAGCCGTCGGGGGCGAGCCCGAGCGCCTTGCGCGTCGGCGACCACATGCCGTCGGCGGCGATCACCCAGTCGGCGGTCGTGACGCCGTCATCGGTCGTGACGACGGCGCGGTCGTCGTAGAGCTCGATGCCTTCGAACGTCACGCCCTGGCGAACATCGGCACCGGCTGCGATCGCCTGGTCCACGAGCGCTGCGTCGAGATCCATGCGTGTCGCTGTCGCGGCGAACTGTCCTGGCCCGCGCGGCAGCGGAAAGTGCATCTCTGCGCCTGATGGACGAGTGATACGAACGTCGGTGACTGGCTTCCACGATGCGACCGACGAAGGGTGCACCCCGAGGTGATCCAGGTGGCGCAAGGCTCCCGACGTCAGCCCGTCGCCACAGCACTTGTCTCGAGGGAACGTCGCCTTGTCGACGATGGTGACCTGGTGGCCAGCTCGGCAGAGCTCGATCGCCGCGGCCGTTCCGGACGGGCCCGCACCGATGATGAGGACGGAACCGGGCGAACGGCCAGTCTCGGACACGCCTAAAGGTTGCGAGGGGAGAGGCACACGCAGAGGCTAGGAGCCCTCAGGCGTCAGCGACCCGCCGAGCAGCGGTGACTGTTGCAACTGCGCGAGACAAGGCCGACCCCATCCCGCATCGTGGGACAACCAGGCGGCAACCAGGGCTGCCTGTGGAAATCCCCCCGAAATCCACCGCGATATCCACAACAAATCCCTGTGGCAATCCACAGATGAAATCCCTAAGTTGTCCCTCGGGCGTATCGCAGCAGCATGCAGTTCGGCCTGTGGCAAGTTCTGAGACCGTGGTGGGTCGAGAGCGAAACCTTCAGGGAGAGGCCCGGATCCTCGACCTGTGACCTGAGCTGCGCTGCGATGCGCCCACCTTCTTTTTGCGACGCCGCCGCTCTCGGAAACGGGCGGCGCTCGGAACAGGCTGGTGCGCCAAGGCGTTGCACCAGTTTCGGACATGCGACAAGCTGTCATGGGACAGCACGGGACGGACACTCATGGCACTCGCATCGGATCAGGCCCTCCCCGGCGACCAGAACGGCACGAACCGGGTCGCTGCAGCGGCGGAGCGCATCGGTCTCAACCGGTGGTTCACGATCGAGGGCGTGCATCCCGACGACGAGCTTGAGTGGGAACGCCGCTCGGTCCTTATCACCAACGCCCTCGACGGCTCGACGGTGTTCGAACAACACGACGTCGAGTTCCCGACGAACTGGTCCGAGACCGCGGGCAAGATCGTCACCCAGAAGTACTTCCGTGGCCAGCTCGGCACCGCGCAGCGTGAATGGTCGCTGCGCCAGGTCATCGACCGCGTCGTCTCCACGATCGCCGCCTGGGGCGAGGCCGACGGCTACTTCGCCGACGCGGCCGAAGCAGGCACGTTCCGCTCCGAACTCACCTGGCTGCTGCTGAACCAGCGGGCGGCGTTCAACTCGCCGGTCTGGTTCAACATCGGCGTGGCCGACGTGCCCCAGCAGTCCTCGGCCTGCTTCATCTTGTCGGTCGACGACGACATGGACTCGATCCTCAACTGGTACGTCGAAGAAGGCCGCATCTTCAAGGGCGGTTCTGGTTCTGGCGTGAACCTCAGCCGCATCCGTTCGTCCAAGGAGCAGATGCAGGGCGGAGGACACCCGAGCGGCCCGGTCAGCTTCATGCGTGGCGCCGATGCTTCGGCGGGCACGATCAAGAGCGGCGGCAAGACTCGCCGTGCCGCCAAGATGGTCGTGCTTGATGTCGACCACCCCGACGTCGACGAATTCATCTGGTGCAAGGCCCGCGAAGAAGACAAGGCGCGGGCGCTCGCTGCGGCTGGTTTCGACATGTCGCTCGACGGTGCCGACATCCACTCGCTCCAGTACCAAAACGCCAACAACTCGGTTCGCTTGAGCGACGAGTTCATGCGGGCCGCGATTGACGACCGCCCGTGGGACCTGATCGCTCGCACCGATGGTTCGACCATCGACACCGTTCCCGCCCGTGAGCTGCTCGGCGCCATCGCTGAAGCTGCGTGGCAGTGCGCGGACCCGGGCGTCCAGTTCGAGTCGACGATCAACCGCTGGCACACCTCGCCGTCTGCTGGCCCGATCAATGCCAGCAACCCGTGCAGCGAGTACCTGCACCTCGACAACAGCGCGTGCAACCTCGCCAGCCTCAACCTGCTCAGCTTTCTTGGCGACGATGACCAGTTCGACATCGAAGGCTTCCGGGCCGCGTGCCAGACGCTGATCACCGCCCAAGAGATCCTCGTCGGCCACTCGAGCTACCCGACCGAAGCGATCGGCAAGAACACCCGCCGCTACCGACAACTCGGCCTCGGCTACACGAACCTTGGCGCCCTGCTGATGGCGACGGGCAAGGCCTATGACAGCGCCGAAGGTCGCAGCACCGCTGCGGCCATCACGTCGCTCATGTGCGGCGAGGCATATCGCACCAGCGCCCGCATCGCCGCTCGCATGGGCCCGTATGAGGGCTACGCCGACGACCGCGACGCCATGATCTCGGTGCTCGACAAGCACCGCTCGGCCGCCCGTGACATCGACGCCGCCCAAACCGAACCCGAGCTTGTTCAGGCCGCGCAGCAAGTCTGGGATGATGCCTGCGAGCTCGCTGAGCGCAGCGGCGTGCGTAACGCCCAAGCCACGGTGCTCGCCCCGACCGGCACGATCAGTTTCATGATGGACTGCGACACGACCGGCATTGAGCCTGACTTCGCACTCGTCAAGCACAAGCAGCTCGTCGGCGGCGGCTTCCTTGCCATGGTCAACCAAACCGTCCCTCGGGCGCTGCGCAAACTCGGCTACGCCCCGACCCGCATCGACGAGATCGTCGAGCACCTCGAAACCAACGGCACGATCCACGGCGCACCAGGGCTCCAAGACGAACACCTCGACGTGTTCGCATGCTCGGTCGGCCAAGGCTCGATCAGCGCCTCTGGGCACGTGTCGATGATGGCCGCCGTGCAACCGTTCCTGTCCGGCGGCATCTCCAAGACGGTGAACCTGCCCGAGACGGCAACACCGAGCGACATCGAAGACCTGCTGATCGAAGCATGGCGTACCGGCGTCAAAGCCGTCGCCGTCTACCGAGACAACTGCAAGGTCGCCCAGCCGCTCTCCTCTGGAGACGCGAGCTCCGACAGCGCCGACGAGACGTCGTCGGCAGCTGTCGAGCCTGTTGCTGCGGTTCCGGTTCGCCAGCGGCTGCCACGTGCCCGTCGATCGTCGACGTTCGAGTTCCGGGTCGCCGACTGCAAGGGCTTCGTCACCGTCGGCGAGTACGACGATGGTCGCCCTGGCGAAATTTTCGTTCGTGTATCCAAGCAGGGCTCGACCCTCGCCGGCATCATGGACGCCTTCGCCATCTCGCTGTCGCACGGCCTGCAGTACGGCGTGCCGCTCAGCGCATTCGTGCAGGCATTCGTCGGCATGCGCTTCGAACCGGCCGGCATGACCGACGATCCCGATGTTCGGATCGCCAACAGCCTCATCGACTATCTCTTCCGCCGTTTGGCGATCGACTACCTGACGCCCGAAGAACGCGCCGCGCTCAACATCTTCACCGTCGATGAGCGGACCCAGCCGACGCTCCCGGGCGTGGTCGAAGCCACGACGACCTCGTCGCCCGGTCTCGACCTGATCCCTGAGCCACGCTCGGTTCCGGCTCCTGAGCCCGTTCCCGCCCAACCAGCATTGTCACTCGGACTCTCAGCCAGCGACAGCGGAGCACCCCTCTGCATGGAGTGCGGCACGATGATGGTGCGTGCAGGCAGCTGCTACGCGTGCCAGAGTTGCGGAAGCACGAGCGGCTGTAGCTGAGCTACCCAGTGACGCACAGCCCACCCGAACGAGTCGCGCCGGGGGATCTGGGTGTCGGAAGACAACAAGCCGCTTGACCCAAGTGCACCGGTGCCGGGCGCGCCCCGACCTGGCGACCTGTCGTCGGTCTGGTCCGACGGCGCCGACGTAACACCCGCGACCCAGCCGCTCGCGAGCCAGGCACAGATGCCGCGTCAGCAGGGCTGGCGCTGGATGAGCGGCGAAGGCGTACCGAGCTGGATCAATGGTGCGATCTGGCGCATCGTGCTGGCCGTCGTCGGCCTCTACGCCGCCGCCTGGGTCATGGGTCGGCTGCGCGGGCTGCTGATCATCATCTTCATCTCGATCTTCTTGTCGTTTGCGATCGAACCGGCCGTCAACTCGCTCGAACACCGGGGCGTCCGCCGAGGGGTTGGCACGGCGACGATCTTCTTGGTTCTGGTCGGCGCAATCGTCGCGTTCGGCATCGCCATGGGTCAGGTCATCGCCGAACAGATCACGGATCTGGTCAACGAAGCACCGGAACGGATCACATCGCTCGAATCGTGGCTACAGGACAACATCGATGACCAGATTGACCTGACCGAACTGCAGCAGGTCGTGAGCGAGTCGGGCGAGTTCCGAAGTCGCGCCACCGATCTGGCTGGCGGTCTGGTCGACTTCGGCGGCCAGGTCGTGGTCGCCCTGTTCGACATCTTCACGATCGCCCTGTTCACCTTCTACCTCGTCGCCGAAGGTCCCAAATTCCGGCGCACGCTGTGCTCGATGCTCCCGCCGCACCAGCAGAAGCGGGTCCTCGAGATCTGGGACATCGGCATGCTCAAGACGGGCGGCTACATCGTTTCCCGTCTGGTGCTGGTCGTGGTCGCGTTCATCGTCCACTGGGTGGCGTTTGAGCTGATGGGCGTGCGGTTCGCGCTCGTCCTAGCGATCTGGGTCGGACTTGTCAGCCAGTTCGTTCCCGTCGTTGGTGTCTACGTCGCCGCGGTCTTCCCGGTCCTCATTGCATTGGCCGATCGGCCGATTAGTGCGGTGTGGGTCATCGTCTTCATGGTCGTCTGGCAGCAGTTCGAGAACTACCTGATTGCGCCACGCGTAACTGCCTCGACGATGGAGGTGCACCCTGCGGTGGCCTTTGGCTCGGTGATCGCCGGTACGGCGATCCTCGGCGCCGTCGGAGCGCTGCTCGCCTTGCCCGTGTCGGCGACCTTGCAGGGCTTCATCTCGAGCTACGCGGCCCGCTACAACGTCGAGTTCGATGTGAATACCGGTGGCCTACCAATGGATCCGCTCGCCGACGAGATCGAAGCTGCCGCCGAGCTCGATGCAGCGGGCGACAGCACGACGGGACCCAAGAACGAAGCAAGCCATGACCGCGACGCCAACTGAATCGTTTCCGACAACGACGGTCGCAGAGCGCATCGACCGCCACCTGGGTCGGGTCTATCGCAACGCAGACGACGCGCAGCTCGTACGAGTCCGCGACCGGATCCTCGCGACCTTCGGCCTTGACGGCACGCTCACGTTCGCGCCACGCACAGCGCTCCCGAGCGAGTCCGAAGTGCTGCTCATCACCTATGGCGACTCGGTCGTCGAACACGATCGGGTCGACGGCCACCTGCGCTCGTTGGCGAGCCTGGTCGATGGACCGCTCGACGACCTGATCGAGACGGTCCACATCTTGCCGTTCTTTGTGTCGAGCAGCGATGGCGGGTTCTCGATCGTCGACTATCGAGCGATCGCCGAGGGGCTCGGCGACTGGTCGGACCTGCAAGCGCTCGCCAAGTCCCGAGGCCTGATGGTCGACCTCGTATGCAATCACGGGTCAGCCCAAAGCGACTGGTTCGCGAGCTTCGTTGCCGACGAAGCCCCGTTCCGCGACTGGTACACGACCGCGGATTCCAACGCCGATACGGCAAGCGTGGTCCGACCCCGTACCCATGACCTGCTGCTCCCGGTCGAGACCGCCGGTGGCACCCGCCACGTGTGGGCCACGTTCAGCCACGACCAGATCGACTTCGACTTCTCGAACCCTGACGTGCTCGTCGAGTTCTGCTCGATCCTGCATCACTACATGCACGAAGGCGGCGCAACTCGGGTGCGCCTCGATGCGATCGCCTATCTCTGGAAGCAGCTCGGCACCACGTGTGTGCATCTTCCCGAGACGCACGAGGTCGTCAAACTGTTCCGCACGTTGGTCGACGCCATGGGCAACGAAGCCGAAGGCCCCGGAGCGCTGCTGATCACCGAAACGAACGTGCCTCACGACCAGAACGTCGCCTACTTCGGCGATGGCGACGAAGCCCAAGTCATCTACAACTTCACGCTCGCTCCGCTGATCGTCTGGTCGGTGCTCGCCGAACGAGGCGACGCATTGACGGGTTGGCTCGGGCGCCTCGATGCGCTTCCGGATGGCTGCACGTTCTTGAACTTCATCGCGAGTCACGACGGCATCGGCCTACGGCCGATCGAGGACCTCGTGTCGCCCGATGAGCTCCAGGTGCTGCTCGATCGTGCGTCGGAGACCGGCGGCGACTGGTCGATGTACAGCGCACCGGGCGGCCCTCGTCCGTACGAGCTCAATGTCAGTCTCGCCGACTTGCTCTCTGGCGTCGACGGGGAAACCTGGCAACGATTCGTCGCTGCGCATGCCGTGATGCTCGCGGTGCAAGGCGTGCCGGCGTTCTACATCCACTC
>CALDGN010000201.1 GCA_937942965.1 uncultured Acidimicrobiales bacterium
AGACCAAGATCCAGGAAGACCTCTACGCCGCGGCCGAGCGGGAGAACCTGAACATCATCTTCGAATCATCAGACGTCGAGATCAACGACGTCACGACCGATTCGCCTCACGTCACCTTCACGGCAAACGGCGAGACCCACCGATTGGACTGTGACTACATCGCAGGATGCGACGGCCAACACGGCGTCAGCCGAGCGGCCATTCCCCACAACGTGAAATCCGAGTACGAACGCGCCTACCCGTTCGGATGGCTCGGAATCCTGTCCGAGACTCCGCCGCTTCCTCATCTTCTGTACGCCAACAACGAACGCGGCTTCGCGCTGTGTTCCGAACGCAACCCGATGCTGAGCCGCTACTACGTGCAGTGCTCCCTCGAGGACTCCATCGATGACTGGTCCGACGATCGGTTCTGGAGCGAGCTGCTCGCTCGGCTCCCCCAGAGCGAAGCCGACCAGGTCGTGACCGGTCCGTCGATCGAAAAGTCGATCGCTCCGCTGCGCAGCTACGTGATCGAGCCAATGCAGTACGGCGCACTGTTTCTCGCTGGCGATGCGGCGCACATCGTGCCCCCGACTGGCGCCAAGGGACTGAACCTGGCGATCTCCGACGTGCACTACCTGTCGAACGCCCTCGACTCGCACTACAACGGTGGCGACCGCTCGAAGCTCGAGGAGTACTCACAGACCGCACTCAACCGGGTTTGGTCGTCGGTTCGATTCAGCTGGTGGATGACCACCCTCTTGCACCGCTTCCCCGAGCACACCGCATTCGAACAGCGGATGCAGGAAGAAGACCTCGGCCACCTGGCCAAATCCGAATCCGCGATGCGCAACGTCGCCGAGCAGTACGTCGGACTCGATCTCTAGGCCGCGAAGCAGGGAGCACACATGGGGCTTGACAAGCCATACCTCGACATTCCGGGAACCACGATCTTCGACACCGACCAGGCAGCGTTGGGCTATCACCTCAACATGTTTGCCATGTCACTCAAGGACGAGGAGAACCGCGAGGCCTTCAAGGCTGACGAGAACGGCTACCTCGACCGCTGGGCGATGACCGACGAGCAGAAGCAGGCCGTCAGGGATCGCGACTTCAATCGGATTCTCGCACTCGGCGGCAACATCTACTTCTGCGCCAAGATCGGCGCGGTGGACGGGCTCAACTATGTGCAGATCGTCAGCTCGATGACGGAAAACGACGCCGAAGAGCATCGTCAGATGATGATCGACGGTGGCCGATCACCGGAGGGCAATCGCTACCTCCACGAATGGGACGATGGCGGCCCGTCCGCCCGAAAGAGCGGAGGGCAATAGTGGCAAGGATCACCGCTTCGGTCTACACATCGCACGTCCCTCTGATCGGCGCCGCTGTCGACAAAGGCTTGACCGGCGACGACTATTTCAAACCCCTCTTCGACGGCTACGGACCGGGTCGCGTTTGGGCCGAGGAGAACACACCGGACGTCGTCGTTCTGGTGTTCAACGACCACGCCAACGCCTTTGCGCTCGACATCGTGCCGACGTTTGCGCTCGGCATGTCCGAAACCTTCGAACCTGCCGATGAAGGGTGGGGCGCCCGACCGGTACCGACCGTCGTCGGCCACCCGGCACTGGCGGCCCACATCGCCCATTCGGTCATTCGCGACGACTTCGACCTCACCTTGGTCAACAACATCCCAGTCGACCACGGTTGCACGGTTCCGCTGTCGGTCATGTTCGACCAGCCGGATGCCTGGCCCTGCAAGGTCATCCCACTGTTCGTCAACGTCGTCCAGTATCCGATTCCGTCCGGCAAGCGATGCCTCGAGTTGGGCAAGGCCATTCGGCGGGCCGTCGATTCCTTCGACGAGGACCTCGACGTGCAGATCTGGGGGACGGGCGGCATGAGCCACCAGCTGCAGGGCCAGCGCGCTGGGCTCATCAACCCCGAGTGGGACAACGCGTTCTTCGATCGGATGATCGACGATCCTGAAGACCTCGCCACCATGGAACATGTCGAATACGTTCGCGAGGGTGGCTCCGAGGGAATCGAGCTCGTCATGTGGCTCGTCGCACGCGGCGCTATGAGCGATCTCGCGGGCGGTCCTGCACCCACCGAGGTGCATCGCCACTATCACGTACCGGCCAGCAACACGGCGGCCGGGCAGCTGATCCTCGAAGACCGTCCGTGAAGTGAGCCCGCTGCAGTTCGGACTCGTGACGCTCCTCTCGCTGCTCGGTTCGACGACACAGGGAGCGATCGGGATCGGCTACGGGCTGGTCGCTGGTGCCGGCCTGGTCGCCATCGACCCTGCGTTCGTGCCGGGCCCTCTGCTCGTCATCGGTGTGATTGTCGGATGTCGGCACCTGCTGGTCGAACGGGACCAGATCGATCGCGGTGCATGGACTCGATGCATGCTCGGCCTCCCGGTCGGACTCGTCGCCGGGCTGATGGTGCTCGAGGCGATGAGCGACCGGACACTCAGCCTCGCCATCGGCGGCCTGATCCTGATTGCGGCCACCGCCCTGCTGGCAGGTGCTCGCGTCTCCCGGAGCCCGGCGATCGAGGTTGCCAGCGGCGCGGCGAGTGCGTTCGGAGCCGTCACCGCCAGCCTCCCCGGGCCACCATTCGTGATTGCGTTCAGCGATCTGCGTCCGGCGGCGATGCGGGCCACCTCGGCGTCCTTCCTCCTGGTCCTGACCCTC
>CALDGN010000202.1 GCA_937942965.1 uncultured Acidimicrobiales bacterium
AAGGTCGAGAACTGCAGGTTGCGACTGCCACCCTCGGGGTTGAACCCGGCTGCAATCGCGATCGCCTCGACGAGGGTCGACTTGCCCGTTCCGTTGTCGCCGGCGATCACCGTGACCGCTCCAAACTCAAGCCGGTCCAGCGTTCGCACGGCGGCAAGGGCGTCGACCCAGCCCATGGGATCCGCTGGCGGCGGCGCGGCGTCGGCCGCTTCGTCTGGTGCTTCGTCAACGCGGTCGCGATACCAAGCGGGGAAGTCGTCGGCGTCGAAGTCTGACTCGGCGCGTGCGTCCTCGGCAGTCTCTGCGGGGCTAGGTGCCGGACGCTCGTCGTTCAGCCAGTCATCGTCGGCGTCGACGCGACGGACGTCGATCAGGAAGGGAGCGGCGGCCACCGGTGCAGTGTCGCACCGGTCGCTACCGTTTGACCATGGCCGCGCCTGAGCTTCCCGAACTGCCGGAGCTTCGCACATGGCCTGGGCTCCGCTTGCTGGCTCGCATCGAGGAGGGCAACCGCAACGACGTCTGGCAAGGCGAGCTCGACGGGGCGCGCGTCGCCGTTCGCCGGTCACGCCGCTCCCAGGCGTCACTGGCATGGGAGCTTGATTTGATCGAAGCACTTGCCGGTCACGGGTTCACCGTGGCGACGGTGCTGCCTGCAGCCGACGGCCGCCGCCATGTCGACGGGCTGGTCGTGCAACGTTGGCTCGACGGCGCAGCTCCCGAAACGCTGGCTGACTGGGCCGCGGTCGCGGCGACGCTCCAGCGGTTGCACCGGACTCCAATCGAGATCGGGCAACGGCCCGGGTGTCTCTCGGTCATCAAGCTCGACCTTCAGAGCCGAAGCGTCGACGCCGACATGGCTGCGATCCCTGAGGACATCGCCCGTGAGCTCTTGGACGTGTTCGCGTCGGTGAGCGATGCGCCCCGGTCAATCATTCACGGTGATGCGGGCGCGTCGAACCTCCGCATGTGCATCGATGGAACGGTCGGGTTGCTTGACTTCGACGAGAGCCGGATCGACGTGTGCTGGCACGACCTGTCCGAGCTCGGCGTCCAGGTTCTCGACGACGACACCCATCGCCGCGCCCAACGTCTGAGCAATGCATGGGAAGCAGCGAATGCGTGGATTCCCGAGCCGGACTACGCCGTGGAACGGCTCGCTGCACTCCGCGCCACTTGAACTCGCCGAACCGGTGCGCCACCATCGATCCATGGTGACCTACGACGATGTTGTTGCGATGACGGCCGACTGGCCGGGTGTCACGGCAGACAAGTGGTACGGCACGCCCGGCCTCAAAGTCGGCGGCAAAGGCTTCGCTCGCATGTGGGGCGAGCGCGAGTACCGGCGTGATGGCGTCGACGACACCGAGGTGCTCGTGGTGATCGGCGACGTCGATGAGAAGCCGGCGCTGCTTGCGTCAGCCGGCGGCGTGCTGTTCTCGACACCGCACTACGAAGGCCACGGTGGCCTGCTCGTGCGCATGGCCGACGTCGACCCGGACGACCTGGTCGGCTACCTCGAGGACAGCTACCGCCTCAAGGCATCGGCCAAGTTGCTCACAGCGTTCGACGACAGTTGAGCACCCTCTGCTAAACCAGCGCGATGGGTTCACTCACGAACGACCTCGCCCGCTCTTACGGCATCGACTATCCGATCTTCGGCTTCGCGCACGACATCGCCACGGTCGCCGCAATCACGAACGCTGGCGGGCTCGGGGTCTACGGGGCCACCCGCCGCTTCCCCCACGAGATCGACGAGGAGCTGGCCGAGATTCGCCGACTGGTCGGTGACAAGCCATTCGGCGTGGACCTGGTGTTGCCCGACGGCATGCCCGAGCACAACAGCCGCGAGGCGATCGAGGCGCACATCCCCGACGAGCACCGCTCGTTCGTCGAAGGAATCGTCGAGAAGTACGCCGTTCCCGAACCCAGCGGTCCCGGCATGCGCACCCGCTTCATCCGATCCAAGGAGATCGAAGAAGAGCAGCTCGAAGCGGTCATGGCGAGCGACGTCAATCTCTTTGCTTGCGGGATCGGTGCACCTCGTCCCGCAGTCGAGCGGGCGAAGGAGCTGGGCAAGACGACCGCCGCGCTGATCGGCAGCCCCCGTCACGTGCGCCGGGCGCTCCAAAGCGGCGTGGACATGATCGTGGCCCAAGGCGCCGAAGCCGGCGCGCACACGGGCACGGTTGGCACGTTCACGCTCGTGCCGCAGATCGTCGACGCGTGCGGCGACATTCCGGTGCTGGCCGCCGGCGGGGTCGCGACCGGTCGCCATGTGGCCGCCGCCCTCGCACTGGGCGCCCAAGGCGTGTGGGCCGGAACCATCTGGCTGACGACCGAGGAACACACGGCGCACATGGCGCCCGCCCTTGTCGACAAGCTGCTCGCTGCTGGCTCGGCCGACACCGTGATCACGCGCAGCAACTCGGGCAAGACCTTCCGCCAGATCCGCACGGCATGGTCCGACGAGTGGGCCGCCGAAGGCGCCCCGGCCCCGCTCAAGATGCCGTACCAAGACGTATTGGTTGGCGACCTGCTCGGCGCCATCAGCGAACACGAAGTCGAGCCGCTGCTGCACTCCGGCGCCGGTCAAGGCATCGGCTACGCCACCGAGGTCCAGCCCGTTGCCGCGGTCATGGACACCTTGGTCGCCGACGCGCTTGCCGCACAGGTGTAGCGCCGCAGCATCTAACACCGCCGAGCGATCCGACACGGCTGCAACGTTTTGGCTGCGACCCCAGGTGTTGCGGCTCGGGCAGAGTTGGGGAAGTAGTTTCTTCCCATGCTGGTCGAACGAATTGAAGCCAAGTGGATCGACGCCTTTGTAGAGGTCTTCGAGCTGTGCGGCGTGGAACCGGGCGATGTGTGCGCTGTGCTCAGCGAGACCCAGAGCCGCGACATCAATGTCCAGCTCAGCGAACTCGCACTCCAGCGGCTCGGTGCCGAGACCTTCCGCATCTCGCTGCCGACCCGCAAGCAGACCGCACCCGTTGCGATCCGTTCCACCGGCGCGAGTGACGCAATCGCCGGGATCGAACCGGTCATCTCGGCGTTGTCGCAGGTCACCCTGATCGCCGACTGCACCGTCGAGGGCCTGCTCCACGCACCCGAGCTTCCGAAGATCCTGGGCGGGGGTGCACGAGCGCTCATGGTCAGCAACGAGCACCCCGAGATCCTTGAACGCCTGACACCTGACCCGGCGCTCGAAGCCAAGGTCAAGGCCGGAACCAAGATGCTGCGCAACGCATCGCAGATGCGCGTGACCTCGGCCGCAGGCACCGACCTGACCATCGATGTCGAGAACGCGCCAGCGGGTTCGAGCTGGGGCTACACAAGCCGGCCAGGCACCATCGCTCACTGGCCAGGCGGGCTCTGCCTGTGCTTCCCGCCCGAAGGCTCCGTCAACGGCACGCTCGTGCTCGATGTCGGCGACGTGAATTTGACATTCAAGCGCTATGTCGACTCCCCCATCACTTGCACCATCGAGAACGACTACATCGTCGACATCGCCGGTGATGGCGTCGACACTCGACTCATGAAGAGCTACTTCGAGGCTTGGGGCGACCGCGAGGCCTACGCCGTCTCGCACGTCGGCTGGGGCATGAACACTGCCGCCCGCTGGGACTCCATGGTCATGTACGACAAGACCCAAACGAACGGCACCGAGCTGCGGGCCTTTGGTGGCAACTTCTTGTACTCGACCGGTGCGAACGAGGTCGCTGGTCGCCACACGCTCGGCCACTTCGATCTACCGATGGCCGGCTGCACCGTCGAACTCGACGGCACCGCCGTGGTCGTCAACGGCGAACTCCAGGGCGACCTCGCTTGAACACCAAAATCGCCGTCGGCATTGAGCACGCGGCAACCGGAAGCGCAGATGACCCGGCCGTGCTGTTCATGCACGGGCTCGGCGGCGACTGGTCAAACTGGACGCCCCAGCTTGACCGCTTCGGCATCGACTACCGCTGCCTGTCCTGGACCATGCCCGGCTACGGCGAATCGACGCCGCTCGACCCTATGCACTGGTCGGCGCTCGCCGATGCTGCCGTTGCACTGCTTGACCACTACGAGATCAAACGAGCGACCCTGGTCGGGTTGTCGATGGGCGGCATGGTTGCTCAACAGTTCGCCGTTGACCATCCCAATCGCCTTGATGGCATGGTGCTGGTTGCGACGTCGCCGAGCTTTGGCCGCCCCGGGCACAGCGACTTCGCCGAGAAGTACCTGGCCTCGCGGTACGAACCTCTCGACGCAGGGAAGACGCCGGCCGACCTTGCGCCGGGCGTCGTCGAGATGCTGACGGGGCCCGATCCGCATCCGGATGCGCCGCCGAACTGCATCGCCTCGATGTCACGTATCACGAGCGACGCCTATCGACGGGCGCTCGAGTGCCTGGTGACGTGGGCCTTCGATGACGAGCTCCACCGGATCGCCACGCCGACCTTGTGCATCGCTGGCTCCGATGACGCAACCGCCCCCGTCGCCAGCATGCAGCGCCTGACCGATGGCATCGACGGAGCGGAGCTCGCCGTGATCGAGGCGTGCGGGCACCTCGTCAACCTCGAGCGACCTGACGAGTTCAACTCGCTTGTGGCGGACTTTCTGCAGCGATGATGCACGAGCGCTTTGACGCCCAGGCGGCGTCGTCCCCCGACGCGATCGCGATCTGGTTCGAGGACGAGCCGATCAGCTACGCAGCGCTGCGCGAGTGGTCGCAGCAGCTCGCAGGCTGGCTGCGCGACACCTGCGAGGTCACCGCTGGCGACCGTGTCGCTTGGCTCGGCGGCAACGACCCGTGCATGCTGGCCCTGCTGTTCGCCTGTTCCCGCACCGGCACGGTGCTGGTGCCGTTGAACTCCCGTCTCACGGCTGCCGAGCACGCGCACCAGCTGCAGCACTGCGGCGCTGTGGTTGGCGTCGCGCAGACGTCGTTCCTGGGCCATCTGCAAGGTGCCGCTCCGGCCGGCTGTCAGGTCGTCGCAGCTCCCGATCACGCCTCGCTTGCGGCGCTGCCGATTGGTTCGGAAAACGGCGCTGTTGATGACCAAGCACCGCTGCTGCTCGTCTACACCTCGGGCACGACCGGCTCACCAAAGGGTGCGGTGCACACGTCACGCTCGCTCGCCCTCACCATCGACAACGGCATCGAGAGCCAGGGACTGAACGGCGACGACATCAGCCTGATCTTGCTGCCGCTCTTTCACGTCGGCGGGCTGAACATCCAGACCCTGCCGATCTTGTGCATCGGCGGGACCGTGGTCTTGCACGCTGCGTTTGACCCGGGCCGATTCCTCAGCGATGTCGAGCGGTATGGCGTCACCACTTCGCTGCTGGTGCCGGCGACGATCCGCGCCGTGATCGACCATCCGGCGTGGCCCACCGCGGATATGTCCTCGATTCGTGGCATCCAGACCGGCTCGTCGGTCGTGCCGCCGAGTCTGCTGCGGGCCCTCAACGAACGAGACATGCCGGCCGGGCAGGTCTACGGCTCGACCGAGACCGGTCCTACGTGCGTGGTGCTCCCGTGGGAAGAGGCCGAGCATGTCGGCGCCGCTGGTAGCGCTGCCCCGCACAGCGAGATCCGCATCGTCGACAACGAACTCCAGATCAAGGGCGAGCACCTGTTCACCCACTACTGGGACAACCCCGCGGCGACAGCCGATGCATTCGACGGCGAGTGGTATCGCACGGGCGACCTCGCGCACTTCGATGAGCACGGCTACGTACGGATCGACGGCCGCGTCGACGACAAGATCATCAGCGGTGGCGAGAACATCGATCCGGTTGAGATCGAAGAAGCCCTGCTCGACGCTCCGGGCGTCGGCGATATCGCCATCGTTGCTGGGCCAGACGACACGTGGGGTCAGGTGCCCGTCGCGTTCGTCGTTGCTTCTGGTCATCCCACGCTCGACGAGCTACGTAGCCACGGCGAGGCGACCCTGGCTCGGTTCAAGCTTCCTGCGGCATTGCACCTGGTCGACGAGCTGCCTCGAACCGCGCTCGGCAAGGTCAAGAAGTTCGATCTGCGGGCTCGACTCGTCACCGACTGAGCCGGGAGCGAATCAGTCGATCAGGTCTGTCGGTTCGGCGGCAGGACCTGCAACGAGGACCCACCCGAGCGAGTCATCGGCGTCGAAGCGCCACCAACTGCGATCGGTCTCATCGAGGCGAAGCTGCATGCCGCCCGCAGCCACCGTATTCGCTCGCACCTTGGCGGTCTCACCGAGCGTGTCCACACCTGGCTGCATCTCTCGGCCGGTCGGCAGCCACCGACCGCGACTGACCCGGTAGCCCGCTTGGCCACCGACTCGCCACGCCGCCGCAGCGGCGGCGAGTTCGCCAGCATCGAGGCCGGTGACCTCGGCGATCTGGTCCCGTTCCGCATTGTCGACTCGTGCGGCACGTCGCACGACGTCGTTACCTGGCGAAGCCGAGAGCCCGCTGGCGTCGCCGTTGGCGAGCATCCGCCACGCACGATCGGCGGCGTCGTTGACGAGCGATTCAAGAGCGTCGGGATCGATGCCGCTGTCTGCTGGCGCAACTGCACCAAGTCGATAGGAATCGGAAGGCAGTCGCGGCGCGGGACGCGAGGGCGCCGCCTCGTGATCAGTTCGCTTGAATGCGGCCGAGGCAGGCACGCCTGGATCGGGGCCTCGGGGTAGATCAGATGGAGCACCGACTTCGCCACCGAGGGCTTCGGCGCGCCGCTGACGGATCTCGGCCAGCACCTCGTCACGGCCTCGGCCACGCAGGGTCATGAGCGCGAACGGATCCTCGTCGAGCAGGTCGGCAACCACATAACACAGCGCAGCGGCGTGCTTGCACGGCTCTGCACCGTCAGGACAACTGCAATCGGGACTGAGGTCACCCTTGTCCGGCAACACAAGATCACCGATGGCCTTGGGGACCTCGCCCGACAGCAATGCAGCCGCATTGGCAGCTTGGGCCATCACCATCTCGAGCACCCGATCCCATTCGGCATCGGACAAGAGCCGAACGCTGAGCTGCGTCGCGTAGCGATCGCTCCCCCACACACGGGCCTGCACCAGACCCGGGCTGAGCTCAAGGTCAACGACTCGATCTTGGCGGGCATAGGTGCGCCCGCGCGGCAGCCGGTTCGGATCTGCGAGTGCGCGCTTCTCGAGCGCGTCGAGCCACGCCGCTCCCCACCAGGTCGAACCGAACGATCGTCGAGCCATCAGGCCACCGCCTCGATCCCGTCGGCGCCAGTCGCCCGTGGCGGAGCGACCGACAGTGACACGAGATCGGCGAGTTCATCGTCGTCGAGCTCACCGATCCAGCTCTCGCCGCCTCCGGTCACCGATGCGGCGAGCGCCCGCTTCGAATCCAGGAGCGCAGCTACACGATCTTCGACGGTGCCTTGGGTAATGATCCGGTGCACGGTCACGGTGCGGTCCTGGCCAATGCGATACGCACGATCAGTGGCCTGGTCTTCGACGGCCGGGTTCCACCACCGGTCGTAGTGCACGACATGGGTTGCCCGCGTCAGGTTGAGTCCGGTGCCGCCGGCCTTGAGCGAGAGCACGAGCACGTCGAGCTCACCGGCTTGCACCTGATCGACCAAGTCTTGGCGGGCGGCAACGCTCAGGCCGCCGTGCAGCATTTCGACTCGGTGACCGAGCCCGTTCAGATGCTCGACCAGAAGCTTGCCCATGGCCACGTATTGCGTGAACACGAGGGTCGCTTCGCCGTTCTCTCGAATCGTCGACAGCAGATCATCGAGCGCGTCGAGCTTGCCCGAACGGCCAGGTAGCGGACCGGTCTCGCCCAGGAACTGCGCCGGATGGTTGGTGATCTGTTTGAGGCTCGTCAGCAGCTTGAGCACCAGGCCGCGGCGAGCGATTCCTTCGGCCTCGGCGACCTCGCCCAAGGTCGTGTCGACGGCGGCCTTGTAGAGCGTGACTTGTTCGCTCGTGAGCGGCACGACGACATCTCGTTCGATCTTGTCGGGCAGCTCGGGAGCGATGCCCGGGTCGGTCTTGTGGCGGCGCAGCAAGAACGGGCGCAGCAGGTTCTGCAGTCGTTCGGTCGCCTTGCGGTCGTTGTCGCGCTCGATCGGAAGCGAGGTCGTGCGTCGGAAGGTTTCGAGCGGCCCGAGCAAGCCCGGCACTGCCCAGTCATAGATCGACCAGAGTTCGCTGAGCTTGTTCTCGACAGGCGTGCCGGTGAGCGCCAGTCGAATGCCATGGCGGATCTCGCGGAGCGATCGAGCCGTGCGAGACCGTGGGTTTTTCGCGTGCTGGGCTTCGTCGGCCGCCACGACAGCCCACTCGACCGTGTTGAGGGTGGCGCTATCGGTGCGGACGACGCCGTAGCTCGTGATGACAATCTCGTCGTCTGCGAGACCGTCGAGTCGACGTGACTGACCGTGGAAGATCCGCACCGGTGTGTCGGGCAGGAAGGTCGCAGCTTCTCGTTGCCAGTTGCGCATCAACGAGGTCGGGCATACGACGAGCAGCGGTCCTCGGGTCTCGGCCTGCTCCGCTCGATGCGCATGGAGCGCCAGCACCTGGATGGTCTTACCCAGGCCCATGTCGTCGGCCAAGCAGCCGCCGAAGCCAAGGTCGGCGAGATCCGACATCCAGGCAAGGCCGCGCTTCTGGTAGTCGCGTAGCTGGGCGTGGAGCGCGGCGGGCTCGTCTTGTTCTCGGGTGCCAGCGAGCGCTTCGACTCGGGCGAGCAGGTCGTCGAAGGATCCGGCGACGCGAACCTCGATCGCCTCGTCGTCATCGATGCCGGGAAGTTCCACGTCGGCGCCAAGCGCCAAGGCGAGCGCGGCCGTGGCCGACAGCTCGGGCGCCGGGTCGCGAAGCTTCGCCAGCGTTGCGCGGTCCAGGCGTACCCAGCGACCACGCAACGAGACGACCGAGCGCTTCGCCGTGGCGAGCACGCGCAGTTCCTCGGCGGTGAGTGGTGTGTCGTCGAGCAGGAACTCCCAGTCGATCTCAAGCAGGCCATCGAGTTGCAGAAGTGGCGCCAGGTCCGAGGTCGGCGACCCAGCCGACACCACGAGTCGCCGCTCGACCCGAGGCGCAACGAGCGCTGATGGCCATCGCACATCGACGTCGGCTTCGCTCAGCGGTTCGAGTGCGTCGAGGAGCACGTCGATGTCTTCGTCGCGGATCGTTGCGCTCGTCGGGGCGAGCTCATCGAGAACCCCGGCGAGCGGCTCGACATGTTCGGCAACAATCCGCAGACCGGCGAGCAGCACGGTTTCGGCTTGTGCCCCGAACCGGTCGAGCACCTCGACCGGTGACTCCCAGTACTGCTCGGCGTCGACCACGAGCGACGGATCGATCCTGCTCTGGAGCTGGAAGCGAATCGTCCAATCCGACTGCTCGTCGTCCTCATCAGCGTCGTCGCCATCATCGCCGTCAGGCGGGACCATCCGCAGCACGAGCCGAGCGGTCGAGCAGTGCATCGCCGCGACGTCTTGGACCCACGGGCGCAAGTGGCGAACTCGGGTAGGCGCACGATCGGCGAACAACCGAAGCGATGTCATGCGGTGCGCTGCCGGCGTGCGAATGAACGAGTCGGCGACGGCATCGCAGAGTGTGCGGGCCGCCCATTGCGGCTCGCTGATGCGACCGCGACCTTCGACGGGTATGGCGTGGGCTGTCGCCGGAAGCGCCGCCGCCAGCTCGGCAAGCCGGGCATGTTCGCCAGCGTCGATCGGGTCGACCCGCCAAGCATCCCAACCGTCAGGACTGACCCACGGCAGGACCTTTGCGTCGGCAATGAGCGCAAGGGCCGTGCGCACGATCGCAGCCCACGCGTGCGCCGATGCAGACGCCAGGTCATCGTGTGCAAGTGGCGCCAACAGGTCGATGGCTTCGGAGATCGGTACCCGTCGCGCCGACACGGTTGCCGGTGCCGTTCCGCGCTTGGCCGGAAGCACCACGTCGAGATCGACGCGCTCGTTGCCGTCGTCGACAGCATCGTGGAGGCCGCCCGGACGTTCGGGGTCCCACGCTGCGAACCACGAGTGCCGTGGCGGGTCCGCGGCGACGAACGTCAGCGTTCGCGAGAGCAGCGCTGACTGCTCGCTGACAGAGTCCTCCACGGCCGCATCGTACACACGTTCGTTCATGGAACTGGGCTGCACATAGCGCAAATATGGGCTCGAGAATCGAGATGTCATACGGTTCGAACGTGATCTCGATCGACCAGTTCCGAGACGAAGCCGCGGCGTGGGTCGAGGCCAACAAGGAGCAGGCGCCCTATGACTACGGACCGATCGTTCCCTTAAGCCAGCTCGATCGAGCCCGCACGTGGCAGCGGCATATGCACAACGAGGGCTACGCAGGCATCCACTGGGCCGCCGAGCACGGCGGCCGCGGCTTGACCGGCGACCACCACCGGGTCTTCGCCGAGGCCTGCCAAGCGGCGGGCATCCCGTCGATCCTGAACATGGTCGGCTTGGTCCTTGCGGCGGGCGCGGTGCGCCTGTTCGGTACGCCAGAACAACAGAGTGACCACCTGCCGCCGACGGTCACGGGCGAGCGCGTGTGGTGCCAGTTGTTCTCCGAACCCGAAGCCGGATCAGACCTGGCGGGGCTGCGCACTCGCGCCGAGCTCGATGGCGACGAGTGGGTCGTCAACGGACAAAAGGTATGGACGTCGACCGGCACCCATTCGGACTGGGCGATCCTGATGGCCCGCACCGAACCCGATGCATCGAAGCACGCGGGCATCTCGTTCTTCGTGCTCGACATGACTACGCCGGGCATTGACGCGCGCCCACTGCGCAACATGGCCGGCACCGCAGAGTTCGCCGAGGTGTTCCTCGAAGATGTGCGGCTTCCGTTCGACGCACTTCTCGGCGATCGAGGCCAAGGCTGGACCGTCGCCATGAGCGTGCTTGCCAGTGAGCGAGGGCACGGAACGGGTGCGGCACGAGCCTTAGAACGCCGTATCGAGGGCGCCGTCGCCCACGCGCACGAACACGACCTCGACCCCGTATCGCGGGACCACCTGGTGCGTCTCTGGATCGAAGGCCAGAGCTACCTATCCATGGCTCGCCAAACCAGCCATGGCGGCCCGCGTTCCTCGCTCGGCAAACTCGCGCTCGCCGACTATCGCTTCGACCTGGCCGAGTTCGCCGTCGACGTCGAGGGACCCGAGGGCATGCTCGCCACACGAACAAGCCAGGGGCTCGTTGCAGCACCCGGTGGCTGGTTCGGCGGCGGCACCACCCAGGTGCAGCGCAACATCATCGGCGAGCGAGTCTTGGGCTTACCCAAGGAGCCCCGGCCGAATTCGTAGCTAGCGCTGGGTACCGACCATCAGGTCTTTGAACGGGGCGTCTTTGTCGACCGAGGGTTCACGAGGCAGACCGAGCACGCGTTCACCAATGATGTTGCGCTGAATCTCATTCGTGCCACCAGCGATACCTGCCGCCAGTGTGGTGAGCGCAGCCTTGGACCACTTGCCACTGTCTTCGCCGGCGACGGATCCAGGACCAACGATCGAAAGCGACAAGTCGCGATACGTCGTTGCGATCATGGCGCCGGCCAGTTTGCCGAGCGAACCACCGGGGCCAGGAGTCTTGCCCGCCTGCTGCTCGGCCCGGGTGCGCATGCCCATCAGGCTCTTGCAGACCTCGGCCGAGTAGAGCCGCATCAGGTCTTGACGGATCACGGGGTCGACGGAGACGCCTCGCTTGACGGCCTCGTTCGACAGCTCGCGATACATCGGCGTCTGGATACCACCGGTCTGACCGGTGCCGATGGCGACACGCTCGTACATCAGCATCGCGGTGGCCATCCGCCACCCGTTGTTGAGATCGCCGAGCATCCAGTCCTTGGGGATCCGAAGGTCGGTGAAGAAGATCTCGTTGAAGTGCTTGCCGCCGTCGATCTGGTGAATGGGACGGATCTCGACGGCCGGATCGTTCATGTCGACGATGAACATCGTGATGCCGGCGTGCTTCGACACCTCGACGTCGGTACGAGCGATGAGGATGCCGTAGTCGGATACGTGGCCGAGGGTCGTCCAGACCTTCTGCCCGTTGATCGTCCACTCGTCACCGTCGAGCACCGCCTTGGTCTGGAGGCTGGCCACGTCGGATCCGGCACCCGGCTCGGAGAACATCTGGCACCACACGGTGCGTCCGGCGATGGCGTCGGGCAGGAACTCGGCTCGCTGCTCGTCGGTGCCGTACTCGACCAGCATCGGCACGCACATACCGTGGCTGATCGTGAGCTGCGTGGTCATGTCGGCTGACTTCGAGACTTCTTCGCGCCAGATCTTGTCGTAGGACTTCGGATAGCCGAGTCCGCCGAATTCCTTCGGGTACGTGATCCCGGCCAGGCCGGCTTCGGCGACCTTCTGCTGGAACGCCTTGTTCGCCTCGAGCTCGTTCGCGCTGCGGGGATCCGGCTGCTCGTACTCAAGGCCCGTGGCGTGCTCGTCCAGGAATGCCCGAGCCCGTGCCCTGAACTCGTCTTCGGTTTCGATAGCTGCTGCGCTGTTCATCTGGGCTTCTCCTGAGTTCGGGGCAAATCGGTCATGCGGGCGAGACGGTGACCGGGACGCCGTTGAGCGCGATGTTGCCGCTCACCTCGTCCCGGAAGGCCTCGTCGGTCAAGACGTTGGTATTGATACCGCGATATTCGGTCGCGTGACGAAGTCGGACGCCGGGCATGTTCTGACCGAACCCGTGGGGGATGCTCACGACGCCGGGGCGGATGTCGTCGGTCCGCTCGGCGTCGATGATGACCTCACCAACTCGCGACGCGACCTTGACCGGCGAACCGTCGGCGATGCCGAGACGGTCGGCGTCGTCGGGGTGGATCTGCATGGTGCAGCGATTTCGACCCTTCACCAGCACATCGATGTTGTGCATCCACGAGTTGTTCGACCGGACGTGTCGACGACCGACCAGCACCAGCTGCTCGTCGTCGACATCGCGTTCCAGCGAAGCGGTGAGCCTCGTCATGTCGGCTTCGAGCTGCGGCGGGAGCATCTCGATCTTGCCGCTCGGGGTACGGAGGTTGGCGGGAATGCGACCCTCCTCCAGCTCACCGAGGTCGACACCGTGCGGGTTTGCCTCGAGCATGGCGAGCGTCAGATCTTCGGTGGGGTCGCCATCGATGGCCGGCTCGGCATCGAACCCCGCGCCGTATGGACCCGTCTGCAACATGATGTCGAGCAGCCGCTCCGGGCCGTCCCGCCCCTCCAGCTGGCCGAGCATCTCGTCGACATCGCGACCGGCGACGTTGCCGTGTTCGTTGCGGCTCGCCGAGCCGAGCATCCCCTTGGCCATCTCCAGGTCGATGACCTCGGCAGCCGCCTCGAGTTCGTCGAGCTCGGCGCCGCCAAGCAGCGCGGTGAGCCGGAGCATGATCTCGCCCTCGGTGAGCTGTCCATCGGCGAGGGGCAGGACCGGCGGTGAGTAGTTGGCCACGTTGTGGACGGCGAAATTCAACAGCGCCAGGTCGTAGTGGCTCTTCTGAAGCGGCGATGGGGGAGGAAGAATGACGTCGGCGTGGCGGGTGGTCTCGTTGATGTAGAAGTCAACAGACACCATGAACTCGAGCGACGCCAGCGCCGCATCGAGTCGGTCGGCGTTCGGGTTGGACGACACCGGATTCCCGGCGACCGTCACCAACGCTCGGACCTGACCGTCGCCTTCGGTCTCGATCTCCTCGGGCAGAGCGGCG
>CALDGN010000203.1 GCA_937942965.1 uncultured Acidimicrobiales bacterium
GCAACGACACCGCTCAATTCGCAAGTTCACTGACGAACCTGTGAGCGAGGAGATGGCCACCGAGGTCATCCGTTCCGGCCTCGCCGCAGCGACGTCGAGCAACCTCCAGGGCACGACGGTGATCCGGGTTCGCAATCCTGAGACCCGGGCCAAGATCGCCGAAGTGGCTGGTGGGCAGGCCTACATCGAGACCGCCGGCGCCTTCTTCGTCTGGTGCGCTGATCTGCACCGCTCGGCCGTCGCTTGCGAAATGCACGGGGGCACGTACAGCGCCGGCATGACCGAGCACTTCCTGATCGCGACCGTCGACTGCGCGCTCGCTGCTCAGAACGCCGTCGTCGCTGCCGAGTCGCTCGGGCTCGGCATCTGCTACATCGGAGCGATCCGCAACGACCCGCAGGTCGTGGCCGACCTCCTCGAACTCCCTGACCACGTGTACCCGGTGTTCGGTCTCTGCCTCGGCTGGCCCGATCAAGACCCCATGCTCAAGCCGCGCTTGCCGCTCAGCGTGACCCTCAAAGAAGAGCGCTACGACGAGAGCGCCGATGCGTCTGGCATTGCGGAGTACGACGTTCAGATGCGCGAGTACTACCGGGAACGGACCGGCGGAAAGCTCGACCGCGAATGGAGCGCCGACATGGAAGCGCTGCTCGGCAAAGAATCACGTCCACATATGCGCGACTTCCTGGCCCGCCGCGGCTTCGAGATGAGATAAGGATCCACCAATGACCAACCTCACCGTTTCCGAGATCTGGCGCTATCCGATCAAGTCGGTTGGCGGCGAACAGATCGCGATGGCGACGGTGCTCGACACCGGCATCGTCGGCGACCGCGGCTGGGGCATCTTCGATGCCGAGACCGGCACGGTGCTGACCGCTCGACGAGCGCCCGACCTGCTGTTCGCAAACGCGTCGCTCGAAGGTGACGATGTCTCGATCACACTCCCCGACGGCACGACCTGCCGAGGCCGCGACGAAGCGTGCAACGAGCAGCTCAGCAGTTGGCTCGGACGAGCCGTCGAACTCCGGGCCGCCGGCGCCGAGGGTGGCACCTACGAGGTTCCGCTCGACTTCGAAAACGACGAGAACTGGGTGAGCTGGCAAGGTCCTGGCGGAGCGTGGCACGACTCGAGCAAGAGCCGTTTGTCGCTCGTCAGCCGCACCTCATTGCGCGACTGGGATCAGCGCCGCTTCCGCTCCAACGTGATCCTCGACGGCGCTGGCGAGGACGACCTCGTTGGTTCGGCCATCCAGATTGGCGACGCGGTGCTCGACGTCAAGAAGCGCATCGACCGCTGCGTGATCGTGACCCGCCCCCAACCTGGGCTTGAGCGCGACCTCGATGTGCTGCGCACGATCAATGCCGAACTCGAAACCTGCCTTTCGGTCGGTGCGCTCGTCACCACCGAAGGAACGATCCATCAAGGCGACGCACTAACGACGCTCTGAACTGGTTGGCCTAACGTCGGGCCATGGAACTCAAGGACAGCGTCGCAGTTATCACCGGTGGCACAGGCGGCATCGGGCAGGCAATGGCTCGGGCCTTCCTCGCCGAAGGCGCTCGAACCGTCGTGATCTCGGACCTCGATGCCGACCTCGTTGGGCAGGTCGCTGACCACATCGGCTGCATCGGCATTGCATGCGATGTCACCGACGAGGCCCAGGTCGGGGCACTTGTCGAACAGGTACTCGACGCTCACGGACCGATCGATCTGTTCTGCAGCAATGCAGGCGCGATTCGCGATGGCGTGCTGACAGATGCGGGCAACGACGTGTGGCAGTGGCAATGGGAGCTTCACGTCATGTCCCACCTCTACGCCGCCCGGGCAGTTCTGCCGTCGATGGTCGCGCGGGGTCAGGGCTACTTGCTGAACACCGCGTCGGCGGCGGGCCTGCTCGCGGCGATCAACAGCGGGCCGTACACGGTGAGCAAAGCGGCGGCGGTCAAGCTGGCCGAGTTCCTAGCGATCACACACGGCGACGACGGCATCGGTGTGTCCGTGCTCTGCCCGCAAGGCGTGAACACGGCCATGGCGCCTCGCAGCCTTGGCGACGGCCAGACCGACGGCATCATCGAGGCCGATGAGCTCGCAGCCTCGGTGGTCGAGGCGCTCCGAGAAGAACGCTTCCACGTGCTGCCCCACCCCGAGGTCGACGACTACATAAAGCGCAAGGCCGACGATCCCGATCGATGGCTCAAAGGCATGCGACGCCTGAGGGCTCGCTCGCTTGACCTACTTGGCGGGAAGGGCTGACTCATGTCGAACTCCCCGACGACCAACTACGCACCGTTCGACTTGCTCGGCATCACCGTGGCGAACGGTATTGCGACCACGAATATCAGCGCTCCGCCGATGAATGTGATGACGCCGGACCTGTTTGGCCAGCTGGCCAAGTTCAGCGCCATCGTCGCCACAGATGACGAGGTCCGCGTCGTCGTGCTGCGTAGTGCGGACCCCGACTTCTTCATCGCCCACTTCGATGTCAGCGCGATCGTTGAGTTTCCGACCGACGGTCCGGCGCAACGCACGACCGAACTTCGCCGCTTCCACCTGATGTGCGAGACCTTCCGCACCATGCCTAAGGCGACGATCGCCGAAATCGCCGGTCGAGCTGGCGGCGGCGGCAACGAGCTCGCCATGTCCTGCGACATGCGCTTCGGGGCCCTCGGCAAGACGGTCTTCAACCAGATGGAGGTCCCGCTCGGCATCTTGCCCGGCGGCACCGGCACCCAACGGCTGCCGCGTTTGATCGGCCGATCACGGGCGATGGAAGTCATCCTCGGCGGCATCGACATCGATGCAGAAACCGCCGAGGCGTGGGGCATGATCAACCGAGCGTTGCCGCCCGACGAACTCGCGCCCTACGTCGATGCGCTTGCCGCTCGCATTGCCAGCTACCCGACGACCGCAGTCGCCCTGGCGAAGCAGTCGGTGGCGAACAGCGACACGCTGCCGCTGCGCGATGGCATGGTCGAAGAGGCGTTCCTGTTCCAGCAGACGATCCGAGACCCCGAAGCCCAGCGACGCATGGCTCGCTTCCTCGAGGTCGGCGGCCAGACCCGCGAGGGCGAACTCGACCTGATGGGAACGATCGACAAGCTCGCCGATTAGAAGACAGTGCCATCGCGGCGGGCGGCGGCGATCTGGTCGCCGTCCCAGCCCAGCAAGCTGGCAAGCACGGCGTCGGTGTCTTGCCCGAGCGTCGGAGCGAGTGGCTCGACGTCGCGCCGAGCGACCGACGACGCACGGAACGGGAAGCCCGGGACGTTGATCGGACCTCGGACAGGGTCCTCGACCGTCGTCACCGCGCCCTGCTCGACGAACCACGGCTCGGCGTGAGCGTCAGCTGGATCGACGACCCGCGCCACCGGGATCCGGTGCGACTCGAGGTGATCGATCAAGACCTGGTCTGACGGATAGCTCTGCATCCACGTCTCGAGCAGCTCGAGCAGCTCGTAACGATGATCGGCACGGCCTTGTGCGGTTGCGAAGCGCTCCATATCACCGAGCCCGATCGACTCGGCCGCATCGCAGAGTCGCGACCATTGGTTGTCGAGCACATGCAAGGCAATCCAACCTTCAGGCCCTTGGTAGGTGCCGGCCGGCGGGACTGACCCGAAGTGGCGCCCGGTACGACGCAAGCGGGCTTTGCCGCCCGTGACGCTCGGCCCCTGCACAGCGAACGGATGCATGTTGAAGATGGTCTCGACCATCGAGATATCCAGGAACTGACCTTCGCCACTCCTGCCCCGAGAGAACAGCGCGGCCGAGATCGCACCAAACGCCATCATCCCCGCGCCGACATCACCGAACGGCACGCCGGCACCAAGTGGAGCGCCGTCCGGCTCACCCGTGAGCGCAGGCACCCCCGCATAGGCCTGGGCGATCAAGTCGAAGCCCGGCAGATGCGCCTTGGAACCGGTCCGACCGAACGTCGAGATCGACGCATAGATCAGCTCCGGCGTCGCCGCCCGCAGCGTGTCTGGATCGAGGCCCCTTTTCGCCAGAACGCCGTGTCCGAAGTTCTCGATGAACACATCGGACTCGGCCGCCAATTCGGCGATCAGCGCGCAGCCAGCCTCGGTGGAGAAGTCGACACCGATGCTCTGCTTGCCGCGATTCTGCTGCACGAAGTAGCTGCTGTGACCGTCTTTGACGATCGGCAGCAAGCGAGCTGCATCACCAGTTGGGCCCGGTTCGACCTTGATGACCTCAGCACCGAGACCGGCGAGCAACAACGTGCACGACGGCCCCGAGAGATATTGCGTCAGGTCGAGGACCCGCACCCCTTCGAGCATGAGCGAGACGCTACTCCCCCGTCCTCGGCCCGGGAATTTCGCGACATCGCCATGCATCGGTGACACTTGGGCATGGCAGGACCACTCGAGGGCATCCGCATCATCGACTTGACCCAGGTGGTCGCGGGCCCGGTGTGCACGATGCTGCTCGCTGAGCAGGGCGCCGAGGTCATCAAGGTCGAGCTCCCCGAGCAGGGCGACATCTTGCGGCACAACCGCCACTTCGCCAAGAACGAGGT
>CALDGN010000204.1 GCA_937942965.1 uncultured Acidimicrobiales bacterium
GCTGGCGATCACCTCATTCGTGTCCGTGCCACCGACGGTGCGGGAGAAACCCAGACCGAGGTGCGTACCGACGTCGCCCCCGACGGGGCGACTGGCTGGCACACCATCGCCGTACGCGTGACCTGACCGGCCACGCAGAGCGTTCGTTCGGCACGCTGGGTGAAACCACCACGGTCAAGCTGGGCCACGTGACGTATGTGACGGAACTTTCACCCGCAGTGCCACCGGATGCCGGAGCCCTCTCGCTATGGTTTCTCGCCGGGTCCCCACTGCACGGGGGAAGACACAAGTGAACTGGAACGTTCCACCCTGGTGCTTCCACCCCAAAGCAGAATCGCCCCACCTACATCGCCTGCAGCTAGTTCGCAGCCGATGAGTAATCGTTCGGAGGTCGAACAATGGCTAGTCGTCGCGGAGACACATTCGACAAGCGTCAGCGTGAGCGTCGGCGCCAAGAAAAGGCAGCCGTAAAGCGGTCCCGTCGCCAAGGCACCGAAGTGCCCAACGGCCCGCTCACCACCACCACAACAACGGCTGAGAAGCCACACAACCCGAGCCTCGACACGCTCATCGAAGACTTCACGCCTCGCACCAGCGAACATCGTGATCTCCTTGAGAAGTTCTCGATGATCAAGGAACACCGCAAGGCCGGCGGCATCGACAACGACACCTACGAACTTCTCCGCATGGAGATCTTCGAAGAACTCGGCCTCGAGGTCTGAGAGAAACAGGTCCTGGGCTACTGACTCAGCGCCTCGTCTAGACGTTCGAGGAGTTGGGCTTCTTTGGGGCTGACGCGCACGCCGTTCTCGACGGCGACGTCGGCGACTTGTTGACCGAGCGCCAACACCCAGGCCACGAAACTCTCGGTTTCAGCCTCGGTAGCCACGCGTTGCAGTAGCGCCAGCACCTCGGTGCTGGCCACGACCGCAGCGTCACCGAGCGCCTCGGGAGCCATTGCCTTGAACGCATCGGCCTGAGCGCCGGTATCGGTGCCGGCGACCGACTGGATCAGTCCATGCGCCGGATCATTGGGATCCGCTTGCGCCGCGACTTCGGCCATCACGGTGCGGGTCTCGCGCATACTGCCGAAGAATCCGCTGTCCTCGGCCTTGGCCACGGCCAAGCCAACCAGCACCGGCAGCGAAGCAACCCGATTCCACTCGTCGGGGCTGAAGTCGAACTGAGTCGTCATTGCGCCACGCTACTCCTGGCCGTCAAGCTCTTCGATCGTCTTCGGCCAGTCGTCCTTGAGCAGCCGAGACAGCGAACGGTCGGCGAGCATGCGTCCGTCGAGCTGACAGGTGGCGCAGTAGTTCACCTCGTTCTTGGCGTACACGATGCGTTGTACGGGCGACTCGCACACCGGGCAGGGCTCGCCGAACTTGCCGTGCACACCCATGTCCTTGCGAAACGCAGTGACCTTCTCGGGGAAGCCGTCACCGATCTCGGCTCGCATCCGTTCGGCGAAATCGACCAACGTCGACTGCACCGACGCGAACAGCCGCTCGATCTCGTCGTCCTTGAGCTGACTCGTGCGTTTCACCGGCGACAACTTGGCGTGCAGCAAGATCTCGTCGCTGTAGGCGTTGCCGATCCCGCTGAAGATCGCTGGCATCGTGAGCGCCCGCTTGAGGGTCCGGTTCTGGGCGGTGAGCCGTTCCGAGAACGTCGCCAGATCGATCTCAAGTGGTTCCAAGCCGCCGCGGTCGTGGTCGGCCAACAGTTGCTCCTCGCCTCGCACCACCCAGATCGAGGCCCGTTTCTTGGTCGCGACCTCGGTGAGTTGCAGTGTGCCGTGTTCGAAGTCGAACGCTGCGAGCTGGGTTTTGCCGCCCTTCTTGCCGGCCTCGCGCCAGTACAAACGACCGGCGACCATCAGATGGATGACGAGGAACAGGTCGTCGTCGAACGTCAAGATGAGACGCTTGCCCAGCCGACGTGTTCCGGTCGGTGCCATTCCTTCGAGGGCATTGATCGGCGGGTCGAAGCTCTTGAGCACCGAAATGCCCGTGATGCGGATCTTCTCGATCGGGCGCCCGACGACGTGACGATCGAGGGCCTCGAGGTAGTTGATCACGTCGGGATACTCCGGCATGTCACGACGGTACTCTCGCGACCGTGAGCGAGTCATCTGACAACCCTGCGGCCCAGGCGTGTGCGGCGCTCGGCAGCATCGTCGAGGAGCTCGCCGCCCTCATCACCGCACAACCCGATGCAACGCTCGATCTCGACCAGCTCAGTCGTACTGAGCGGGCGATCAGCATGGGCATCGCGATGCTCGTCGCGACCCGGGACGAGGCCGCCACGGCGCTCGAAGCCAGCGTCGCTGGGGCGGCGCCACGCAATGAGCCTGCGCTCGCCCGTGACCTGCTGCTCATCGTCGACGTCTTGCATCGGGCACTGGCCCGAGCGCTCGCGACGACCTAGGGGCGCCGGAAGAGCCGGCCACCTAACTACCCTGCGCTGCGATGTTGACGGCGTCTGGGCTTTCCAAATCTTTCGGTGGGCGGACGCTGTTTAGCGACGTCACGCTCGAGCTGCGACCCGGACGTCGCGTCGCGCTCGTGGGCGGCAACGGCAACGGCAAAACCACCCTCATCAACATCCTGCTGGGCGAGGCCGACCCCGATCAGGGAGCCGTCCATCGCCCCAACGACATGCAGATCGGCTACCTGCCTCAGGACCTGGCCGATGACCCGCAAGGCACTGTCCTCGAAGAAGCCATGTCAGGCGACGCTCGCATGCAAGCCGCCCGAGCCCGCCTCGCCGAGCTCGAACAGAAGCTGACCGACTCCACTGGCTCCGATGATCAGGACAAGATCATCCAGGCCTACAGCGACGCCCAGGCCCACTTCGAACAGCTTGGTGGCTACTCGGCTGAGGCTGATGCCCACCGAGTGCTCTCGGGTCTCGGATTCAAGGGAAGCGACGGCGACCGTCCGCTCGCCGAGCTCTCCGGTGGCTGGCGTATGCGAGCCGCGCTGGCTCGCCTACTCGTCGCCAAGCCCGAGATCCTGATTCTCGATGAGCCGACGAACCACCTCGATGTCGACAGCGTTGCGTGGCTCGAACGCCAACTGGCTGCGTGGCCGACTGCGCTGCTGTTCGTCTCGCACGATCGCGACTTCATCGATGCGGTCGCTGAACGGGTCATCGAACTCGCCGCCGGGACCACGACCGAGTACGTCGGTGGTTTCGCGGAGTTCGTCGTGCAACGCGAGGAACGCATTGCCGCCGCCGAGGCTGCCGCTGCTGGCCAGGCCCGCAAGATCGCCGACGTGGAACGGTTCATCGAGCGGTTTCGCTACAAGGCCACCAAGTCTCGCCAGGTCCAGAGCCGCATCAAGACGCTCGAGAAGCTTGACCGCATCGAGGTTCCGACTCGCGAAGACGTCAAGGCCAAGTTCGCATTCCCCGAGCCGCGCCGTTCATCACGCGTCGTCGTCGAGTTCGATGGTGTCGACGCTGGCTATGACGGCGTCCCACTCCTGACCGACGTGAACATGGTCGTCGAGCGCGGTCAGAAGATCGCCCTGATCGGCCCAAACGGCGCCGGCAAGTCGACGCTAGTCAAGATGATGCTCGGCGAGCTCGAACCAATCGCTGGCACGGTGACGCTCGGCAACAACGTCGACGTCGCCACCTTCGCTCAGCACCAGACCGAGGTTCTCGACGAGTCACGCAGCGGCCACGCCGAGCTCATGGCCACCATGGGCGATCTGGGCATGCGCAACCTGCGCACCATCCTGGGCAGCTTCGGTTTCTCGGGAGACGCCGCCGACCGGTTGATCGGCGAGCTCAGCGGTGGCGAACGCACGCGCCTGGCGCTCGCCAAGACGATGATCCACCCGGTGAATCTGCTGGTGCTCGACGAGCCCACGAACCACCTGGACCTTCCCTCGTGCGATCTGCTCGAAGAAGCGCTCCAGGCCTACCCCGGCACCGTCATCATCGTCACGCACGACCGCCACCTGATCCGCAATGTTGCTGAGGCGCTCGTCGAGGTCCGAGATGGCAAGGTCACGTGGCACGACGGGGTTGCCGAAGAGCTGCTCATGCCGGGCGATGCCGACATCGTCCAGACCCGCAAGGAGCCCTCGAAGCAGCAGCCGCAAGGCTCCGGCAAGAAGTCGGGCCAAAAGAACGCGGGCCCGAACAAATCAGGGCAGAACAACTCGAATCAGAACCGCCAGAACGCCAAACGCGATCAGGCCCAGCAGCGCAACCAGCGCCACCAGGACACCAAGAAGCTGAAGAACGAGATCCGCTCGGTCGAGAAGAAGTGGCAAAAGGCCGAGGATCAGGTTGCCCAGCTCCAGGCTCAGCTCGCCGACCCAGAGATCTACGAAGACGGCGCCAAGGTTGCCGAACTCGCAAAGGCGTTCGACGCAGCCAAGGACCACGCCGCCGAACTCTCACAGCGGTGGGAGCAACTGGCCAGCCGTCTCGAATCGATGAGCTGACCTTCGGGTCTCGCTACAGCTGACAGGTCTCGTCGATACGCCCGATCAGATTCGACGGGTCTTCGAAACCGGCTCGCTGGGTCTCGCCCGGCTGGGAACCAAACAGACGAATTGTGTTTCGATTCGTCTGGACGATCTCGGAGGTTGATCGGTCGACTTCCCACGACACGCAGAAAAGGGTCGTCAGGTCAGTGCCGTTCCAGGTTTCGTGTCCGATGAGTCCAAGTCGCCACAGTGACCGGTCAGCATCGAGCGCGGTCCGACTCACGGGATAGACGAAGCCTTGGCGAAGCGGTCGCCACCCGGCCACGAACTGGTCGTCGGTGAGCGTGGCTTTGCCCGGTTCACGGGTGCGGACGGTGTCCCAGTCCTCGTTCGCTAACGCGTCACTCAGCCCCTGAAGGAGCAGCAGTTCTTGAATCTCCGGGCTTGCCGCCTGGGCCGCATCGCCGCCGTCGAGATCACGGACCAGGCTCGGACAAGACGTGCGGGGCGGGGCGTTGTTCCAGCCTTCGAAGATGTCGGTCGCCGACATCAGACCGAGCTCATCATCGGCTTCGAGCGCTATCGCGACGAGGGTGCCCTCTGCGTCGAAGCCGGGCACGGCGTGATCGACGCGCAGCGCGTCCGAAAGCGGCAGGTCAGCGACGAGCTTCTGGGCGGCGTTCGTAGCGACGGGGGCTTCCCAGACTTGGGCCGAGCTCTCGGCGAGCAAGATCGTGTCGCCGGGTTCGATCGCTCCGAGCGTCGATGTCGGCAGGGCGTTTCCGCTCACGTCGACCAGGCCGAGCCGCCGGTTCAGGTCCATGGTTTCGGGGATCGCGGTGTAGGAGACGCCCTGATGGGTGACCGAGACGTACCACGGGCTGCGCAGGATCTCGGCATCGGTCAAGACCGTGCCGTCGTCGAGCAGCACGCCGACCGATCGTTGTGCACCGGTACAGCTGAACCCCTCGACGTCGACGAGGGTCTCGGCAACGGACTCGAGTGCGGCGACGCGGTTAAAGCCACCTTCGGGACCCCCGTCGTCAGGATCAACCTCGACCGGCGTAGCCGTATCGACGGGAGCGACCGTGATGCCGACATCGGGTCCGGCGACGACGCCACGGTCATTGTCAGGCGGGCCGTCGTCGGACTGCACCCGAGACATCAGCACCGCTCCCCCGACGGCCAGCAGCAGCACCGCAAGCGCCGCGCCGACGAGCAGGCCAGTACGGCGTCCGTTCCCGTCGCTTGTCACGCCTGCGGGTGGCTGGGGTGCCTGGGGAGGACGCCCGGCGGGTGGCGGCGTGGGTGCAGGTGCTGCCGTGAGGTCTGCAGCGACGAGCTGCTGCGCCAACGCAGCCGCCGACGCTGGTCGTTCGGTCGGATCCTTGCTCATCGCCTGATGCACGATCGCTGCCAACGCTGGCGGCACGTGCGAGGGCAACGCCGGCAGCGGTTCCTCGTGGACACGACGCATGAGCGCCAGCATGGAGAGCTGTTCACGGTCCGTCGAATACGCAGGCCGTCCGGCAAGCAGCGCATAGAGCAGCGCCCCGAGCGAGTAGACGTCGCCGGCGGTGCCTGAGTCCGCCCCGTCGAAGACCTCGGGGGCGGTGTAGAGCGGCGTCATCGTGAGCGCCTGCGACATGCCGAGGGTCTCGTCGAGCAGATGAGCGATACCGAAGTCGGCGACGTCGGGCTGCCCGGATCGGCTGACCAGCACATTCGCCGGCTTGAGGTCACGGTGCAGCACGCCGTTCTCGTGCGCCGCATGCACGGCCCGGCTCACGCGCACCCCGATCTGGCGGGCCCGTTCGGCGTCCATCGGACCGGCATCGTCAATGACGTTCTGCAGGCTGCCGTTCTCGTAGTACGGCATGAGGAGCCACGGCTGACCGGCGGGCGTGAAGCCGCTGCCGTACAGCGGAGCGATCCCCGGCGCCTGCGAAAGGCGACCCATCGCTTTGCGTTCGCGATCGAATCGACGACGGGTCGCTTCGGCATCGACGGCCGTCAGCACCTTGACCACGACGAGTCGGTCCATGTCGGGTTGCAGCGCGCGGTAGACGACGGCATTGCCGCCAGCGCCAATTCGTTCGATGTTCGTCAGCCCGGGAATTCCGAGGTCGATCGGTTCGATTCCTGGATCGTAATTCCCGGAGGACTACTGAGCCGGGCAGCCTGGCGTCGCGGCCGCATCGCACAAGGTCGTCGCGACCAGTTCCGCGACAACATTCGCGGGTTGACCTTCGCCGAGATACCAGTTGTCGATGAACAGTTCCCAGTGGAGATGTAGCGACGGATCGGCAGATCCGCGCACTCCCTGGGCCGAGGCGTTGGTGCCTCGGTTGCCGAGTTCACCGAGGACCTGACCCTTGGTCACCGTTGCGCCCAGTTCGATCGCCGGGTCGACCTCTTCGAGGTGTGCGGCGATCGAATAGACCCGGCCCGCACCGGGAACCACGCCATGGTCGATGACCACGACGTTTCCGTAGAGCATCACCAGCGTCCAGTGCGGCGTGAAGCCGGCGAGCCCTGCATTGCGAAGCAGCGCTTCGCGGTTCGCAACGCTCGGATCGACGTAGTCATCGACCAGGTAGACGACACGCCCCGGGGCGATGGCGTGGCCGAAGCGGTCCGAGGTGCCACAGCCAAAGTCGATGCCTTGGTGGGTGCCGTTGCGATAGCCACGCGGCGCGCCGGGCAGCTGACCACCAGCGATGCTGAGCGGGCAGAGCGGATCGGTCGGCGACTCGATGATGGGACCCAGCGCTGCGGCGGCGAGGCGTTGGGCTTCGAGGTCGGGGCCAGCTTCGACGACCTCGGCTCCGTCTTGGCGGACATTGCCGTCCCAGAGCGAGAAGCCGAGCACCGGGCGAGGACCGCTCAGCGAACCGATCGTCAAGGTCGGGTCGACGGGCATCCCGATGACGAGATCGTCAGGAATCGTTTCCAATCCTGCGTACACCGTCTGCATGTTGCGGGAACCGGCGAACGGGCCATGGTCGACGATGACGTGAGGTCCGAGGGCGAGCTGGTAGCTCCATGACCACGTACCGAACTCAGACATCGGCACGTCGTCTGCGACGAGTTGTGTGTCTTCTCGGACGATGCCGACGATGCGACCAGCGGCGATCGGGAACACCTCGACGCTCGACCATTCTTCGACGCACGTAAGACCGACCGTGCCGGCGCCAATCGAATCGTTCTCGGCCGCCGCTGCGAACAGGCCGCAGTCCGGCACCGGAGTCTCGGCCTGATCGACGAGGTCCGGTCGGCCGATGAGTTCCAGGAACGGCACCGGCTCGGGCAACGGCGTCGGCGTGGGTGTTGGAGCGGGCGGTTCGGTTGCTGCTGGCTCTGCAGTCGGGGGAACCGTGGTGGCGGTCTCGCCTGCAGCGTCGGCCGCCGTTTCTTGGGTGGCGTCGGGGCTAGGAATCGGCGAAGGCGTGGCCCGAACGCCCATGTCTGATGGGGGCGCTGGTACTTGCGTCGCCCACCACAGTGCCCCGCCGATCGTCGCTACAGCGAGCAACGTGATGAGGGCCTGAAGCACGACCTTGACCCTGCCGGACACGGCCGCTGAGGGTAGCCCTGATCCGGGCGCTGTTCAGGGAGTGTGACGAGGGACCGATGACCCAGACACCGACAGCAGCGGCCAGAACGCCCTAAGCTCGCCGCCGAACTTCAAAAGGCGAGGAAGAAACAATGCGGTGGATTAAAACGCTCGGCGCTCTCATGCTGATCGCTCTCTTGGCAACGAGTTGCATCAAGGTCGAAGGCGAGATCGTCGTCGACGACGACGGCAGCGGCAACGTCGAGTTGCTGACTGCGATCGATAGCGAGGGCGCACTTGCGGCGATCGCTGAAGAGTTCGGCGAAGCAGCCGCCGAAGGCACTCCGCAGGACGCCTGCGACGAATTCACCCAAGACATGATGAGTGACACCGACGGCCTTCCACCGGGCTCGCAGGTGGAGGAGTACGAAGAGGGCAGCTTCTGCGGTGCCAAGATCACCTACGAACTTTCGGCATCGACCGATCACTCTGCGGCGATTGACTTCGTGTTCGAGGGCGGCAGCCCCCGCCTGTTCAAGCAAGACGAGAACTGGATCTTCGAGACCCGCCTCGATACCAGCGAGTTGACCGACGAGACCGACGGCGCCCCCGATGCCTTCATCGAGCAGCTCTTTGGCGACGCCAGCATCCGCTTCATCGTTGATCTGCCCGGCACCGCTATCGACGGCCAGAACAACGCCACATCAGTCGACGGCGGTCGCTTCACCTGGGACATCGACCTGAACAATCCCGAAGAACGCCTCTTTGCCCAGACCGCACCCGGCGGCAGCGGTGGCGGCGGCCTCGGCTTGATCTTGATCATCGTCGCGGTGCTGGCATTGCTCGCCGCAGCTGCCTGGTGGTTCCTCACCCAGCGCAAGCCCAGCACCGACGTCGCAGCCCCGATGGGCGCAGCCGCAATGCCTGGAGCCGCTCCCCCAATGGCGGCAGCGCCGCCGATCGCCGCCAATCCACCACAGGCTGATCCACTCGCCGCTGACCCGATCGTGCCCGATCCGGTGAAGCCCGTGACGCCACAGAATCCATCGGTCCAAGAGACCGTGGCCATGAACATCAGCGATCTCCAAGGCGCAGCCGAAGAGACCGCGGCCAGCGCTGCTCCGGTGTTTGACGAAAGTCTCAATGCCTGGGTGATTGACGACCCGGTTCAGGGCAAACTGATACACGACGCGGCAACCGACACCTGGAAGCCGGCCTAACCCCGACACCATGACGCATGCCTTCACAACGCGCTGACATTCTCGACGCCCTCGACGGGGCCGAAGTCGACGTCACCATCGTGGGTGGAGGCATCAACGGTGCCGTGACCGCGGCGGCCCTCTCGGCCGCTGGCGTTCGCGTTGCGCTTGTGGACAAGGGCGATTTCTCCTCGTTCACGAGCCAAGAGTCGTCAAACCTCGTGTGGGGCGGGTTCAAGTACTTGCAGACCTACGAGTTCACGCTCGTTCGCAAGCTCTGCCAGTCACGGAACCGTCTCATCGAGGCCTATCCCAACCAAGTCGAGTCGATCGAGTTCCTGGCGACGTTCGACGACGCCTCGCCGTACCCGGTGTGGCTCGCTGGCATGGGCGCTGCGGCGTACTGGGCGATCGGCAACTTCAAGACCGCTCCGCCCAAGATGCTGCGTGCCAGCAAGGTCGAAGCGCTCGAGCCGGTCATCAACACCTCGGTCGCAAAGGGCGGCCTGCTGTACGCCGATGCATACCTGCCGGACAACGACGCCCGATTCGCATTCGGGTTCGTCAAGACCGCGATCGAACGTGGCGCCCTCGCCGCGAACTACACCGCATTGACCGAGGCAAGCTTCGAGCAAAGCTCGTGGACGCTTACCTTGACCGACCAGTTCGACGGGTCAACTCGCACGTTGCGCTCCCGGGTCATGGTCAATGCCACGGGTCCGTGGATCGACCGTTTGAACGAGATGTTCGAGGTCTCGACTGACCATCGGATTGCACTCAGCAAAGGCATCCACCTGGTCGTCCCTCGGATCGGCTCCGGCGACCGTGTGTTCGCCTTCTTCGACGAAGACGACCGCCTCTACTACGTCATTCCCATGGGCGACCGCTCGGTGATCGGCACGACCGACACCCGCGTCGACGCTCCGGAAACCACCGTGACCGACGAGGACCGCGAATTCGTCCTACGCCAGATAAATGCGCGCCTCGACCTCGACGAGCCGCTCCAGGCGAGCGACGTCATCGCAGAGCGCTGCGGCGTCCGCCCGCTCGTGGTTTCTGCTGACGGCGGTGATGACACCAGCGATTGGCTGCAGCTGTCCCGCAAGCACGAGATCGAACTCGAACGTGACCGTGGCGTCGTTTCGATCTTTGGCGGCAAACTCACCGACTGCTTGAACGTGGGCGAAGAGGTTCTCGACGCCGTCAAAGAACTCGGGATCTCGGCCGGCGAACTCGACGAGTCCTGGTTCGGCGAGCCGCCCCAATCGGACTACGCACGGTTCGTGGCCCGAGCGACCACCTTCGACAACATCGATCGTGACACTGCCGATCTGTTGTGGCGCCGCTACGGCGCCCGGGCGGTCGACGTGATCGACCGGATCGATGCCGATCCTTCGCTCAGCGAGATCGTCTGGGATGGCCCTCGCTATCTGCGGGCCGAGATCATCCAGATCGGCGAAACCGAGATGGTGTCGACCGTCGATGACTTCCTCCGACGCCGCACAAGCCTGGCGCTGACGGAGCAACGAGGCGAACTCGACGAGATGCGCAGCGTGTTCGCCCGACTGCTCGGACTCGAAACCGTCAGCTGACGACGGTCTAGCGTCGAGGCATGGTCAGCCATGCCCAGCGTCTGCAGTCGGCGAGAGACACCGTCAGCTTCATCTGCTCTCGATCGTCCGATGAGATGCGGCTGCCGGTTCCGAATTGTGCGCCGTGGACGATCTACAACGCGGCCGTGCATATCGGCCGGGTCGGCGTGGCCTGGCACTCGATGATCGAGGCAACGCCCGATGACCCGGACTCACGAGCTCGTGGCTACGCCGACGCCGAAGCACGAGGCTCTGGCCAAGATCCGACCACGCTGGGGTCGTGGGCGCTCGCTGCGATCGACGCGCTGGACGACGATGTCGACCGTGCCTGCTACTTCTCGATGACGGGTGGCCACGGCACCGTGGGACTGTGGGGCTGGCACGCCGCGTCTGAGCTCGGTGTGCATCGGCTCGATGTCGAAGCAGCCCTTGGTCTCGAACCATCGCTGACCGACGAGATGGCGATCGATGCGCTCACCTATACGGCGAACTACTTCCTGCCAGCGATGAGCCGGGTGACCGAAACCGATCCCGGCGCCTTCGACGTCGTCGCTGCTCGTGACGGCGCCACGCTCGCGACGGTCGAGGTGCGAGCTCCTGGCGCCGAAGGGGCTCCCGCCGCAGCGACGCTCACCGGAGCGCCGGTGGATCTTCTACTCGCGGTTTGGGGCCGCCCACACGGACCTGTCGACACCAGCGGCGCGACCGAGATCATCGACGGCTGGTTCGAGCTACCAAAGACCGCTTTTCAGTTCGGCACCTGGGACTAGTCGAACCGCTTCAGTGGTAGAGGCCGTGCATACGCGCCATCTCGATGCGAGCGGTTTCCCGACCGCGAGACGCATGGATCTTCACGGTTCCTGGGGAGACGCCGACTGCATTGGCTGTCTCTCGCTCACTAAGCCCGCGCAGATAACGCAGCGTCATGACGAGCCGCTGGCGCGCAGGGAGCCGGCCGATGACCTCTTGCACCTGGGCGCCCTCGACCAGCAGTGAGACGGTCTCTTCGACGTCAGGAACCGGTGTTGGGGCCGGCATCTGCTCGGTGAGCTCAATCCTCCGGGCTTCACGGCGAACCGTCGACCGAGCGCCGTTGATCACCATCGACCGGAGATACGCGAGCTCTTTGCCAGGCTCGGGACGGCAATCGGTTGTGCAGAACTTGATGAAGGCTTCTTGGACCGCTTCTTCAGCCAGATCGGCCCGTCCGGTCGAACGTCGACCGAGACTCACCAGCTGATCAAAGTTCTCCTCGTAGATCTCCAAGATCTCCGGCGACCACTCGGTCGCGTCTGTTGCTAGCACTGCCGCCACAGGACTTTCCTCGCTTCGCCCGTCAAGAGACGCTTGGGCAACAGATGAGGTTTACAGGTTGATCAAAAATCTAGAGCAATGGACCAACGTCAGTCGCTGTCGACACTCCCTGGCTCATCTGAGGGGTCGGCCTCGTCGGCCCAGAGGTACTCCC
>CALDGN010000205.1 GCA_937942965.1 uncultured Acidimicrobiales bacterium
TTGACCGTGGTGTAGGTCAGCGTGAAGGGCAGAGCCCATTCGAGAATGCCCTGGGTCTGATCCCATGGCGCACGTGGGCCAATGAGGAACTTGTCAGAACGCCAGTTGAGTTCACCCTCGGCGTAAGTAAGCCACTGATGGGGCACCGTGCCGTAGATCCAGAAGAGGACGAAGAAGACGTAGACGGAGCCGACCATGGCTTCGCCCCAGGTAACAACCTTGTCAGCCGGGCGGCGCTTGGCGACGATGATCACCGGGATCAGCGAGAGCAGGGCCACAATCCAGCTGGCCACAAAGGCAACGTTGAGGTAGGGGAACTGGCGTCCGGGCACCGTCAGGCCAACCCAGAGTGCGATGACAGCCATCAGGCCAATCGACACGCCGATGAGGGCTGCCATGAACTTGGTGATTGCTCCGTCGATGTAGCGCTTCATCGAGTCTCGAATTCTCCTGCAGTTGGGCTCGTGAACTCGTTCACAAGCGCAGTGTACAAAGCGCGGGACGGCGCGGTGGCATCCACGGAGCCTGTCTATCAGTGACGCTTCTCACTCGCCAAGCATTTGGCGCCTTTTCTCCGAGAAAAATTCCCAAGAACGCGCCCGATAGTTGTGGTCCGGGCGACGTGCGGGTCTACAGTCATCGACGGCGCATTCGCGCCCAATTTCTGACGCCTCCTCGAGTCCCCCGGAGCAACGTTGACCGAAGTACCAGAGCACCTGCTGCAGCGCTCGAAAGATCGCCGCCGAGCCATGGGCCTTGCCGTCGACGATGATGCCGCGGCTCCAGCAGCCGCACCGGCCGCATCCGCCAACGCTCCTGCGGTTGCCGCAGCGGCTGCGCCGGCGATGAAGGCACCTGTGGCAATCGCCCCGAGCGAGCCACCTCCTCCCCCGCCGCCAGAGAGCGAATGGATCACGGCCGCCAAGGATCGCAAGAAGGTTCCGTACTGGGTGATGCCCGTACTCCTCTTCCTGCCCGTCTGGCTGATCATGTACGTCGGCACGCTCGAAGAGCCGACCCGCAACGAAGGCGTCCTCTACGAGGGCGGCGTCGTGTACGAAGAGAACTGCGCTTCCTGCCACGGTGCAGGCGGCGGCGGTGGCGTCGGTCCGGCATTCACCAACGGCGCCATCGGCGAAACGTTCGCCGAAGCCGAAGCGCACGTGGCCTGGGTTATCCAGGGTTCACAGGTCTTCACCGACGCTGGCCTGGCCACCTACGGCGACAACGCCAAGCCGATCGGCGGCAACAATGGCGCTCTCATGCCAGCGTTCGGCGTCAAGCTGACCGCCGAAGAGCTGATCGCTGCTGTGTTCTACGAGCGCATCGAACTCGGTGGCCTCGAAGACGAACTGCCACTGGCCGAGGCGATCTGGGACAAGCTTGATCACGGCGAGCTCGACGGTGAACTGCACTTCGTCGAAGGCGTCGACGGCGACCTCGACGGTACGGGCGAAGTTGTCAGCTACTTCACCGAGAGCCGCGAGTTCCTCGCTGGCGACGAGGTTGCTGCCGAATAGCGGTTGCCCAACTGAACTTCTCGACGCTGGCCCGGGCACATGCCCGGGCCAGTTTCGCGTCTGGGCATCTGGCGTTACGGCGCGGAACTAGAGTGCGGCGATGCCTCATGTGGGACGTACGGACGGCCTGGTTCACTCACCGATCGGAGCGGCGTTTGCGCTGCTTGCGGCCCACACGCCCCAGCGGCCCCTGCTGAATCTGTCCCAAGCGGCGCCGAGCTTTGCGCCACCAGAGGTCGTTGCGTCCCGCGTCGCCGAAGTCGCCCACGATCCTGACGGGGCCCGGTACGTGCCTCAAGAAGGGCTTCCCGAGCTCCGGGTCGCGCTCGCCGATGAGCTGACCCGCCTGTACCCCGGTGCCGTCGAGGCAGATCAGGTCTTGATCACCGCCGGCTGCAACCAAGCGTTTTGCGTCGTTTCGTCGGCCCTGACATCGCCGGGCGACAACATCATCATTGCGCTGCCCTTCTACTTCAACCACGACATGTGGCTCCAGGTCGAGGGCGTCGAGCGCCGCTATGTCGGTGGCGTCGATGCGGGTGCGCCCGATATCGAGGCCCTTGCGACCGCAATCGACGACCGCACCCGAGCACTCGTCCTCGTCTCCCCCGGCAATCCCAGCGGTGCGATCCTCTCGCCCGACGAACTCGCCGCCTACTTCGAGCTCTGCGTCGACCACGACATCACGCTCGTGCTCGACGAGACGTACCGCTCCTATCGCGGCACCGACGCACCTGCCCACAACCTCTACGACCGCCCGGGGTGGTCCGAACACCTGGTCACGCTGCACAGCTTCAGCAAGGACCTGGCCATTCCCGGCTATCGGGTCGGCGCAGCCGTCGGCGACCCGGCATTTCTGGCCGAGGCCATGAAGCTCGTTGACTGCGTCGCGATCTGTGCTCCCCGGATCGGCCAAGAGGCCGCGTTGGCGGGTTTGCGCCACGCAACCGAGTGGCGCGCCGAACAAGCAGCCCGCATCGGCGAGCGCCAACGCCACTTCGAATCGGTGATGGCCGAGCGACCCGGCGGCTACGAACTCGTGAGCAGCGGCGCGTACTTCGGGTGGGTCCGTCACCCCTTCGAGGACCGAGACACCCTCGACGTCGTCGCGTCGTTGCTGCATGAACGAGATGTGTTGACGATCCCGGGCACGGCGTTCACCCCAGGCGACGAGCGGATGCTGCGGTTCAGTTTCGCGAACCTCGATGCCGCCGAAATCGACGAGTTGGCGGCACGCCTCGCCGAATAGACGGCTTCGCCCACCCAAAATTCCGCGCACGGTGGCCTTCTAGCCCACTGCGGTACAACCTGGACCAGCGGACTCATACCCAGTTTGTCTAACCCGGATGGGTAAGTCGCGTTTCGTTGGTCACACGGCCTCCCCATTTTGGGTCGAGCCAATGGCCTCAGATCGCGTGCAGAGCTTCTTGATCAGCTCATGGGTGCCTCGTGGACGCCGATCGTCTTCTCCGACCGATGGATAGCGGCGACCTGGCCGGACCACGACGCGGAGAACCCCCCACATGTACAAGAAACTCTTGGCTACAGCACTCGGAGGCGGCGGACTACTTGTCCTGCTCACCACGCCGGCTTCCGCCCAGTCCACGAGCGCCCAGTCCTCGGGCGATATCGCCGCTGGCGCCGCCGCCCAGCTCGCATCCGACGCTTCGGCAATCGATCTGGCAGTACTCACCGACAACGTGTTCGTGCTCATCTGCGCCGCCCTTGTGGTGTTCATGCAGGCAGGGTTCGCCATGGTCGAGGCCGGACTGACCCGAGCCAAGAACGCCGCGCACATGATGCTGAAGAACTTGCTCGACTTCGTGGTCGGTGCAACGGGCTTCGCCCTCATGGGCTACCACATCGCCTTTAGCGGCGCGAGCTACTTCGGTTTCGACTGGCTCTGGGGCGCTCCTGACTCACCGGCTCCCGGCGCCGAGAACCTGACCATGCCGGTCCACTTCTTGTTCAACATGGCGTTCGCCGCTGCCGCTTCGACCATCGTGTCCGGCGCCGTCGCCGAGCGAGTGAAGTTCCGCGCCTACTTCATCTACGCCGTCGCTATCTCGTCGTTCATCTACCCCACCGTCGTGAACTGGGTCTGGGGTGGCGGCTGGCTCAGCGACCTCAACACGCCGTTCATTGACTTCGCTGGCGGCACGGTCGTGCACGTCACCGGCGGCGTCTGCGCCCTCATGGGCTCCAAAATCACCGGCGCTCGCATCGGTCGCTACAACGCCGACGGCACCTCGAACCCGATCCCTGGCCACAACGTTCCGCTCGCCATCCTCGGCGTCTTCATTCTTCTCATCGGCTGGTTCGGCTTCAACAGTGGCTCGTTCCTCTCTGCTGACCTTCAGATCGGCCACATTGGTGTGGTCACCGCACTTGGTGCTGCAACCGGCGCCATCGGCGCACTCATCACCTCGGTCCTGACCGTCAAGACGCCAGACGTGACCCTGGTCGGTAACGGCTTGCTCGGCGGTCTGGTCGCCATTACCGCTGGCGCCCTCAACCTGTCGGTGTTCGGTGCCATGACGACCGGCTTCGTCGGCGGCGTTATCGCAACGCTCGGCGTGCTCGCACTCGACCGCTTCCGCATCGACGATCCCGTTGGCGCCATTCCCGTGCACATGCTCGCTGGTGCCTGGGGCACCATCGCCGTTGGCTTGCTCGCTGACCCTGACGCTGTCGTCGGTGGCGGCGGCCCGGTTGGCTTCCTCTACGGCGGCAGCATCAACCTGCTCGTCGCCCAGTTCCTCGGACTGTTCGTCATCGCCGGCTTCGTGGCCGTCTGCTCGGGAACGATGTTCCTGGTCATGCGTGAACGTGGCCAGCTGCGAGTCAGCCCCGAAGAAGAAATGCTCGGCATGGATCTGGCCGAACACGCCACGCCTGCCTACAACGACGACTCCGTCGGTATGGACGCCTTCCTCCAGGACTGGACGCCAGACATCGGTAGCGACCTCGGCGTCGACGATGACTGGCTCGACGCCGGCGTATAGCTCGGCTCTGCGAACAACTGATGACGACCACGAACGACCACAGACGGAACGAAAGGAGCCCAGCCGATGGCATCACGCAAAGAAGAACTGCTCGCCGCAGCTCGTGAGCAGCTGACGAATGAGAAGCACGCTCGGGCGACCGGCACATCAAATGGCTCCGCAGCTCCCGAGATTCGCTACCGAGGCCAAGTGCTCCGAGGCGGTAGTGCGGGTACGCCCGGCAGCGGCATCGGCGCCCAGTCTGCCCGTGGCGGTGGGGGCGGCGACGACGTCCGGGCCGCGCTCCAAAAGGTTAAAGACCTGTACCACGACGGCCTGATTTCACGGGCCGAAGCCGAGCAGAAGCGCTCCGAGATTCTCGGCCGCCTGTGAGCTTCCCGATGACGAATCCCCTGAACGTGACCCCCCATTCGACCCCCTCCAGGACCGAGGTGAACCGATGAGCATTCGAAGCAAACTCATCATGATGCTGGCGATTCCGCTGGCCGCCCTTGCACTCGTCGGAGCCCTTGGTTTCCGTGGCCAGAGCGCCGCAGCCAACGAGGCCTCGACCGCACTTGGCGACGACAGCGTCGTCCAGGGCATCAACACGGCGATCAAGGCGATCGGCGCCGAGCGTCTCGCCACCGTGGCCGGCACGCCCGCCGACGAGCTCGACGAGATTCGAGCTGCGACCGATGTCAGCTTGGCCGTAGCTGCCGAGAACGCAGCGACCGAGAACCTGCCCGGTGTGCAGGCCGCGGTCACGAACGCCGCCAACCAGCTCACCGGCGCCCGCTCCCAGGCTGCGCTTGTTGACCAGGTGGTCGACATGAACAGCACCACCGACGAACTGCGCTCGATCCGAAGCCGTGTCACCGTCGACTACCCGTCGTCGGACAGCTTCGCCGAGGCGACCTCGATCGACCTGGCGGTCGACATTGCCGATCGCCAAGACGCCATCTGGCTTGAGTACGTGGCCGCGGACACGATCACGGCTGACCTCGCCGAGCGCCTGACCGCCGAAACGGTTGCGACCGAACTCCTCCGCGATCAGATCATCGAGATCGCACCCGAGGCACACATCACTCCGTTGAACGCCAGCCTCGCCAGCGACGCTGACGGCAACGTCGAGCGCGCCGGCATCGAGGCACTCGGCCGCTTCGAACGCGGCGAAGCGCCGCTCGCCGACGGCCCGACCCTCGAAGCAGTCACCGCCTCGCACCTGGACTGGTACGGCCACGCCGTGATGCTCCAGGACGACGTGAGCGCGAACCTGGCCCAGCGCGCTGCTGACGCCGAGTCCCGCCAGAACCTGTTTGCTCTGTTGGGCACGCTTGGTCTGCTCGTGCTCTTCGGCCTGATCTACGTGGTGTACCGCTCGGTGGTCCGCCCGCTGAACGACCTCCTCGATGGCGCCGAACGCGTCGCCTCGGACCGTCTTCCTTCGGTGGTGTCCGAGCTCCGCACCATTGGTTCGAGCGACGCGAACGTGTCCCTTGAGCCACTGCCTCGCCAGACCGACGACGAGCTCGGCTCTCTCGTTGACGCCTTCAACGACGTGCAGCTCACGGCCTTTGACCTTGCGGTCGAACAGGCCCGAAGCCGCCGCAATATCGCCGAGATGTTCGTGAACCTCGGTCGCCGTAACCAGAAGCTTCTGCAGCGCATGCTGCACGTGCTGTCCGACCTGGAACAGGACGAGAAGGACGGCGACAAGCTCGAGCGTCTGTTCGAGCTCGATCACATGACGACTCGTATGCGGCGCAACGCCGAGAGCTTGCTCGTGGTCGCCGGCACGAAGACCCCACGCCAGTGGGCCAAGCCGGTCCCGGCCGCCGATGTCGTGCGCAGTGCGCTCGCCGAGGTGCAGGAGTACCAGCGAGTCGATGTCGCCAACCTGGCCGACGCGCCAATGGCCGGCAATGCCGTCACCGACGTCACCCACCTGCTCGCTGAGCTGCTCGAGAACTCGCTGCAGTTCTCCGATCCCGAATCGCGAGTCACGGTTTCGGCCCGCTGGCACGACGAGGGCTATCGCATTGTGGTGTCCGACCAGGGCTTCGGCATGTCCGACGAGGAGCTCGCCGAACACAACAGCCTGATCGCGAACCCTCCTCCGCCGGACCAGGCACCGACTCGCTTCCTCGGCTTGTTCGTGGTTGGCCACTTGGCTGCTCGCCACGGCATCAGCGTGGTGCTGTCCGACGGCACCGTTGCTGGCACCGACGCCCGCATCACGATTCCGACCTAAGTCATGAGCGATGCCGCCGATCCCGCAAAGGCTCGGGTCGCCGTCGAGACCGACGATTCTGGCCTCGAGGCTCATCTGGCTTCCGACATCGACTTCGATGCCGAGCTTTCGAAGCTCACGGCCGAAGCTGCTGCTCGTACCGAGACCGAGATCGTCATGGATGCGCTTCCGGTCCGCGGCCAGCCTGTCGACGATGAGATCAACCTGACGGACCTGCCGAGCCGTTCGGTCAACCCGGTCGAAGACGCAGCTCCGGCTGCCGATGACCCCGCTCCGGCGCCGAGTGCGTTCGGCGACCACGTGCCTGCTCCATCCGAAGCAGACGAGGTCGCTGAGGTCGTCGACGAGCCGACCGCCGAGGTCCCCGTTGTCGCCGAGCACGTCACCGAACTCGCCGCCGACGCAGGCGACGCCGACGCGATGGGCGACCACGCCGACAGCATGTGGATCGATCCCAGCGAGATGGTCGTGCCCGCACCCAAGGCCGAGACCGTGTCCGAGCCAGAGCCGGCTCCATTCAGCACGGCCGCTGCAGCTGAGCCGCAGCCGGCACCGGCCGCCGACACTGCGATCGACTTCAGCCGCTTGCCAGAACCTCCGACGTTCACGGCACCTGTCGAGGTCGCACCCCAGCCTGTCGCCAAGGCCGCACCTGTGGTGCCGGCACCGCTTCCTGTTGCCGCAGCACCTGCACCAGCAGCACCTGCACCGGCAGCACCCGCACCGACAGCACCGGTCGCAGCAGCGCCAGCACCAGCGGTACCGACACCGGCAGCACCGCCTGTCCCCGCAGCGCCTGCTGTCGATATGGGCATGGACATGGGTATGGGCATGGGTGATCTCCCGATGCGCACGCCTCGGGCTGCGCTCGCCGAACAAAGCGGGCTCGGCTCGCCAGCACCGGCAGCTCCAGCAGCTCCGGCTGCAGCCGCCCCAACCGCGGCACCGGCAAACGACAACGCAGTGACCGCCGCCAAGACCAGCTCGCAGTTCTCGGCCTTCCAGGCCGGCGTGCAGCGCAGCGAAGACCAGCGCAGCTGACTCCCCCGAACTTCGAAGAAAGCAGAACCCCATGAGCAACCAAGAATCAGGCAGCTTCGGCTGGCTCTTGAACACCTTCGTCCACGAAACGACGGGTGTCGACCATGCCCTCGCCGTGTCCGCTGACGGCATCAAGTTGGCCGCATCGAACGGCCTGACCGGCGCCATCGTCGACCAATTCGCCGCGATCGCCTCGGGCCTTTCCAGCCTGACGCACGGCGCCGCCCGCTGCTTCGGCGAGCCCAGCGTTGACCGCATCATGATCGAGATGACCAACAGCTTCTTGATCATCGGCACGATCAACGAAGGCTCGGTCCTCGGTGTCGTCACCGGCAAGGACCATGACCTCGGTCTTGTCGTCTACGAGATGACGATGTTCGCCGATCGCGCCGGACGGGTCCTGACCCCTGCGTTGATCGACGAGCTCAAGAACACCCTCCGGGTCTGAGCCGCAACCCCCGTACCGAGGAGCGTTCTATGGCACGACGAGATGAATGGGTTGACGACGACATCGTCTTCGAAGACGACGAATCTCGCTCGCTACGTCCCTACATGCTCACGGGCGGCCGCACACATGTGACCGTCGATGGGCTCGAGGTCGAGACCCTCGTCGAACGTGTCGACGAGGCCGATCAATCCGAACTTCGCTTCGAATCGGCCAAGGTCATCGCCCTGTGCACGGATCCCCTTTCCGTCGCCGAAATCTCTGCCCATCTGTCCATCCCGCTCGGAAGCACCATGGTGCTCGTCGGCGACCTCGTCGCATCCGGGCATCTGCTCTCGCACCGTACTTACAACGCTGACTCCGATCCCGGCGTCAGCCTCGTCACGAGGATTATCGCTGGTGTCAAACAACTCTGAAATGCTCAAACCCATGTCGGCGAAGATCGTCGTCGCAGGTGGATTCGGTGTCGGCAAGACGACCTTCGTCGGCAGCTGCTCCGAGATCGATCCGCTCCGTACCGAGGCCCACATGACATCGGCTTCGGTCGGTGTCGACGACACGTCGAAGGTCGGCCAAAAGACCACCACGACGGTCGCGATGGACTTCGGTCGCATCAACATCGACAAGCAGCTTGCGCTCTTCTTGTTCGGCACGCCCGGGCAGGAACGGTTCGGGTTCATGTGGGACGACCTCAGCAAGGGTGCGCTCGGCGCAACGGTGCTGGTCGACTCTCGCCGGCTGGCTGATTCGTTCTATGCCGTCGACTACTTCGAGACTCGCAACATTCCCTTCGTGGTGGCCGTCAACATGTTCGGCGGCGAACTCGCCCACCCGCTTCCGGCGATCCGCACCGCGCTGCAGGTTCCGGAGACGACGCCGGTCGTTGCAACCGACGCTCGCTCCCGCGAGTGCGTAAAGCAGACGCTGCTCGACCTGTTCGAGCTCATCCTGCTCCGCATGAGCTGATCCGTCCCCTGCTGCCAGTTCTGCCCTCCCCCGCTTTCTGCCCTGTGCCCTCGCAATGACCCCGACTGCCCCACATGACGACCCCGTCACGGTCCTTGGATGGACCGTGCCGCGCCCTACCGGGCGCTGGCATCAGGCCATCGTGGTTACGTCGCGCCATGTGTGGATTACGCCTGAGCTCCCGTTCGCCGCGAACGAGACTCTCGAGGCGTCCGCAGCGGCGGGCCTCGAGGCGTTCCACGACTTTGTGCGCGGTGCCGGATGGGTCCAACGTCCACCACGGGTCGACCTCGGCGATGTCCGAGGCGTCGACTGGAACGAGACGACCGGCTGGATGCGAATCGGCGCTGGCGAGGTCATCGGAGCGATGATCCCGGACCGCGCGACGGGTACCCGTTTGCTCCCGCTGCTGAAACAAGCGATCGCAACCCGAATCTCTAGCAAGGCCGACCGGTCATGACCATCTGTCTGGGCCATATGGCCACCGCTATCCCGGTTGCGGGATTGGCGGCCCAAGCCCTCAGCTCTGGGCCCATCTGCCCGATTTTCTCAACACAGGCCAGCACGTGCCGGGCTGGCGAGGTGACGTGATGCACACAACCGACGAGAGCACACCGACCACTCCCACGGTCCGCGTCGTCTTCGATGGCCCTCCGTTCGCGGGCAAGACCACCGCTGCCCGGGCGCTGAGCGAAGCGCTGGGCGGGACGGTCGTCACGCCTGACGAAGCCGACGGGCGCACGCTCTGGTTCGATTGGATGGCCTACGACGCCGGACACCACGCGGGCCAGCCCATTCGGGTCGAGCTCGTCACCGTTCCCGGCCAGCAGGACCTCGCAGATCGTCGGCGCCACCTGATCAACTGGGGCGACGTCATCGTGTTCGTCGCCAACACGAGCCGTGCCGTCTTCAACGACTCGGTCGCCGCTTTTCGTGACCTTCGCCAGCAACTTGTGGAACGCGCTGGGACCCCCGTCGTCGTTATCGCAAACAAGCGTGACCTGATCGATGCCATGCCCATGGACGAGGTCACAAACCAGCTCGGGCTCACGGCGAGCGACATCTTGATCGAAGGCATCGCAATCAACGGCGGCGGCATTCGCGAAGCGTTCGTCCACGCCGTGCACGCCGCGCTCGAGGACCCTGCTCGCCGTCTCGATGCAACGACCGCCGACGCACTGCTCGCCGACCTTCAAGCTGTCGTTGAGCAGGGAGCCACTGATCATCGAGCCTTCCCTGCGCCCGAAACCACCGAGCCGCTCGCTGACGAACTGGTCGCCGAAGAGCTGGTCGCCGAAGAGCCAGCCGTTCCTGAGCCAGTCGCCGAAGAGCTGGTCGCTGAAGAGCCAGCCGTTCCTGCGCCAGTCGCCGAGGCACCGTTTGCGACGGATCTGGCGCCGGAGAACCCCATGCTGCCGGCTGGGCTCTCGATCGAGCTGCATCGACCTCGACTGAACCCAGGCGCCATTGCCGAAGGCGACGCCGTGGTCATCCTTGCCGAACACTGGCGAGTGCTCGTCGACGTCGCCCAAGGGTCGACCAAGATCCCCCGCACCGATGATCCAGCCGAAGCCGTGGTTGTCGCTGAACTCGCTGCATGGGGCCTGCTCGTCGACGAGCCAGCTCCGACTCTTGCGACGGCGCCCACCGAACAGATCGAGCCTGTCGAGCAGATCGCTGCCGCCGACCCCGAGCTCGAAACCGAGACCCTCGTCGAGATGCTGCCGACGACCACCGCCCTGTTCGTCGAACCGTCGACCCCATTCGAGTCGATCCCCTCGGTCGAAACCTCCCACGAAACCGAATCGGCGCCCACCGCGAGCTACCCAGACCCGAGCTATGCAGCACCGATCGATACCGCACCAGCTGACGCGGCGTCGACCATCCGATTCTGACCAGCCCACCGACGAAGCGAAAGAGAGAAGCAACGATGCAAGCCGACACCAGCGCAACTGCAGCGAGCGCCGACGCGACCGACTTCATCGATGAGGTCGAAGGTGCACGAGAGATTCGCCGCCAAGCCGCCAACCTGCTGACGCAGAGCCACGAACAGGCTCAACAGATCCTCGACAATGCCACCCAAGTCGCCGCTGCGACCGTCGCCAAGGCCGAGGCCCGAGCGGCCGAAGTCCTCGCCGAAGCCACCGCCACCAGCACCCAACTCGTGCGCGATGCAGAAGCCGCGGCCGCAGGCGCTGCCGACAAGGCCGTCGAAGCCGCACGCGAGGAATACCGAGCCCGCGCCACCGCCATCGTCGACAAAGCGATCGAAGATTCGAAACTGCTCGTCGACAATGCCGAAGAACAGGCAACCCGCATCAAGTCCGGAGCCGAAGAAGCCGCCCGTGAGCTCGTCGAACAGGCGGCGTTCGATGCTCAGACACGGCGGGACGAAGCCGAGATCCAGGCCGCCTCGATCATCACGAAGGCAAATGAGGCCCGTGAGACCATTCTCACCGAAATGGATGACGTAAAAGCTTCAGCCGCCGAACGTTTCGCCGAAGCAATGGAGAAGGCCAAGGAGCGCGGCGCAGCTGCCGCCGAGGCCGAAACGACTCGCATGCGAGACGAAGCCAAGGCCCTCGTGGCCGACGCCAACGCTCGAGCAACCGCAATTATCGAAGAAGCCATGACCGACGCCGAGCAGATCCGCTCACAGGTCACGAAGGGTCCCGCAACCAATGTCTGAGCACGACACCGCAACCAGCGAGGCGCCAGCGCCCAAGAAGGATGCTGGCTTCCTCTCGTCCATCGACGGAACACTGCTGACCCGTTTTGGCGCCATTGCCGTACTCACGTCGCTCCTCCTCGGCGGGCTTGTCTTCATGTCCATGCGGTCGCTTTCGAGCTCCGCCGGCGACGCAGCGAACGTCGATGCGCTCGCTGACCAGATCTCCTCGACCTCGACGCGCATCCTGATGTTCATCGGTATCGCCCTGGTCGTGAGCCTCGCCGTGGCCTTCGCCCTCTCTCGTGCAACCGCCAAGCGTGTTGTCGCACCGATGGTGCAGCTGCGCGATGCCGCACGGGCGACCTCTGGCTCACTCCCCGCCTTTGTTGAGGCCTGCGAAGCCGGCAACGGCGTGCCGAGCCTGCCGACCGTCGAAGTCCCTGCTGGTGGCATCGCCAGCGACATCGCAGCGTCGTTCAATGAGATGCAGCGCAACGCGGCCAACCTCGCAGTGACGCAATCGTTCCGCCGCACCCGCGACGGTGGCCGCTTCGTCGACCTTGGCCGCAGTACCGAACAGCTCCTCAACGACCAGATGCGATTCATTGAAGCGATGGAGCACGACGAGACAAGCGCTGCGAACCTGCAACGCCTGTTCCGCATCGACCACCTGGCCAGCCGTATGCGTCGCAATGCCGCCTCGATGCTGGTCCTCGCCGACCGCGACACACCTCGTCAGTTCAGCCGCCCCGTCCCGATGCACCAGGTCGTCCAAGCGGCCAGTAGCGGCATCGAGCACTTCGAGCGTGTGGCGATGGATGACCTTTCGAGCGTCGCCGTCAACGGCTCAATCGCCGCCGACCTCGCACACCTGTTGGCCGAGGTCCTCGAGACCTCAACCACGGGCACCGATGAAGCGTCGACCGACGTCGCCGGGCAGCAGACCTCTGACGGCTTTGCTCTGACCATCACCGATCCTGGCTCTGCGCTCGGCCCGGCCGAGCTCGCCGTGATCAACCAGTGCCTGCTCGATCCAGGCGTGGCCGATGCAAACCCGACGACCGCAATGACCCACGCCGTGATCGCCCGGTTGGCGAAGCGCCACGGCGTCCGCGTTGAACTACAGGCTGGCGCCAACGGCGGCGTCGTCACCCAAATTCACCTCCCCCAGATCGCCCTTGCTCGCATGACAGGCGCCGAAGCGACACCGGCGACGCCTTCGCCGGAACGCAGCGAACTGCCAGCCGCAGTGCCAGCTCCTCCTGGGGTTCCTGCCGAGGTCGCACCATCGAACGAGATCGCCGATCCTGGCGTTTCCTCGCCTCCGGTTGCCGACATCGTCGATCGGGTTGACGAGTCCATCGTCGCGGCGCCGAGCGACCACGAAAACTGGCTCGCTCCCGACGACGCTGCGGCATCGACCGAGAACCCAGCTGACGTACTGGCAGAAGCCGGCTTCGCAGCCGCAGCGCTGGCTCCAGCCCCACAGGCCGAATCCCCACTGGCCGAGCCCGACATGCCCTAACCAGCGGCGCCGGTCGAGCCGACAGTCGCACCCGAACCGGTCTCTGCATCGTCGGCAGCCGACGCCGAAGCTGCCGCACTCGCGGAACGTTGGCGGGTCCTGGCCAGCGGCCAACGCGCCGCCATCGAATGGGCCATGGACGTCGATAACCGAGGCCAGTCTGGTGTTGCAACCGCACTGCGACCGGGCCCCGTGAGCGCAGCCACGCTGGCCGACCTCGACACCGCTTCGGTCAGCGAGGCATAGTTCCCCGTGTCGTATCCACCCGACCAGAACGGTCGCCTACGGAGAGAGTCGCAACATGTTCCGCGACGATGAGCTCGCATCTGACGACGCGTCGTTCGTCCGTCCGTTCGTGATTACCCAGGGGCGTACCGTTGGCGACGCTGGCGATATCCCCCTCGAGACCTTGGTGGTCGCTCGAACCTCTTCTGAAGGGCTTGCGCCAGACCACGCAGCGGTCGTTACGGCGTGCTCAGGCGACCCCGTGTCGGTCATGGAAATCGCCATGCACCTGGACATCCAGCTGGGCGTGGCACGCGTGCTCGTTGCTGATCTCACGGCAAGCGAGCATGTCGAGCAATACGACACGGCCAGCTCCGAGAGCTCGGCCATCGTGAAGCGTCTCCTCGAAGGTCTCCGAGCGCTCTAGCGCAATCCAATCAGCACCCGGCCGCTCTCAGGCCATTCGGTGCTGGGCTATAACCCTCAGGCCATTGATGCGGCGACTTCGCCGGCCGCGGCGATCGTGGCGTCGATGACCTCGTCGGTGTGGACCGTCGACACGAAGATCGCCTCGTACGGGCCAGGCGCGAGCGCAATGCCGCGTTCGAGCATGCCGTGGAAGAACGTCGTGTAGATGCCGTTGTCGGCCGCTGCAGATGCTTCGTCGAAGTTCGTTGGCGCCGTGTCGGTGAAGAAGATGCCGAGCAGCGAACCGACTCGCGGAACGATGACAGGAATGCCCGCATCGGCAAAGACCGTTTCGAGGCCGGTCGCGAGACGAGTCGCCGTCGCTTCGAGCTTGTCGTAGGCAGCATCGGTGAGCTGGTCGAGCATCGCCAGACCGGCTGCAGTTGCGAGTGGATTGCCGCTGAGCGTGCCGCCCTGGTACACGCCACCGAGCGGGGCGATGCTCTGCATGATTTCCTTGGACGCGCCGTATGCGCCGACAGGCAGGCCGCCGCCGATCACCTTGCCGAAGCACCAGACATCGGGCTTGACGCCGAACCATTCGCTCGCGCCGCCACGGCCAAGACGGAAGCCGGTGATGACCTCGTCGAACAAGAGCATGGCGCCGACTTCGTCGCAGGCGTCTCGCAGCCCTTGCAAGAAGCCAGGTGCGGGTGGGACGACACCCATGTTTGCGGCAACCGGTTCGACGGCGACGACCGCGATCGTCTCGTCGAGCTCAGGCACGACGTTGTAGGGCGCCACGATCGTGTTGGCGACGGCCCCGTCGGGAACGCCATCGCAACCGCTGAGACCCTGGTTCGCGACGCCGCTACCGCCAGCAGCGAGCAGGTTGTCGCTGTGGCCGTGGTAGTTGCCGGCGAACTTGATGACATTGTCCCGGCCGGTCGCGCCACGTGCCAGGCGCAGCGCGGACATGGCTGCTTCGGTGCCGCTCGACACCAGGCGCAGCATTTCGAGGCCGGGCACTCGCGAGCACATCTCCTCGGCCATCAGGACTTCGCGCTCGGTCGGAGCGCCGTAGCTCGTGCCGTGGCCCGCGGCGACCGACACTGCGTCGACGATTTGGGGGTTCGCATGGCCGAGCATGCACGGCCCGTAGCTGAGCACGTAGTCGATGTAGCGATTGCCCTCGACGTCCCAGACATAGGGACCCTCAGCGGTGTGCACGAAGTACGGCGTGCCGCCGACGGACCGGAACGAACGCACCGGCGAGTTCACACCGCCAGGCATCACCTCCTTGGCCCGCTCAAAGAGGTCTGCGTTCATTTGCCCAGTGGGTTGTGCCACCGCGGCAGTCTACGTGGCGTCGTCGGGCGCCTGATCCTCTGGGCCACGTTCGTCGCCGTTGCCCATGCCAGGCCGCGAGGCCGCCGACCAGGCCACGACGGCGTCGATCAACCCGTCGAGCGTGTGCGGGTCAGCCTCGGCGGTCACGGCGACCTCGAGAGAGCGGGCCGTTTCGCTCGTGATCGGCCCGATGCTGATCACGGCCGGAGGTAGCGCGGCTCGCCCCGCGAGGCGCACGAATCGTTCGACCGTTGACGATGACGTGAACGTGATCGCGTCGGCCGCAGCAGCTGCGGCACGATCGCTTGCGGTGACCGTTCCATCAACGGTGCGATAGGCGACCACTCGGTCGACCATCCAGCCAGCAGCGGCGAAGCCGTCGGCAAGCACGGTTCGGGCAACTTCGGCCTGCACCAGCAGCAGACGATCAGCGTTTGCGGTCGGTGCGCCGACGGCTTCGACAAGCCCTTCGGCCAAGTTCCGATCAGGAACGGTGTCGACCCGCAAGGGCGAATCGTCGAGTACCGACGCCGTGCTTGGGCCGACGCACGCCACGGGTGCACTCGGCCAGACCTCGGCGCGCGTGCAAGCGGCAAGCAACGAGCGCGCACCGTTCGGTGACGACACGGCGATTCGATCGACGCGCTCGTGATCTGCGATCGCAGCATCGAGCGCTTCGCCACCATCGGCTGGGTCGTCGATCGCGATCGTGGCGACCTCGACCGTGTCGGCGCCGAGGGCGTGCAGCCGTTCGGTCAGCGCAGACGCTTGCCCGGCGCTTCGCGTCACGACGATGGTGAGGCCCGTCAGCGGCCCAGCTGCATCGGTCGCCCCGGGCGTTGACATCGGTTCAGTTCGCGAGCAGCGCGCTGCGCAAGGTGCGAGCGAGTTCGGCACCGAGCGCTTCGCCGTCATCGCCGACCAGACGCAGCTGATGCGAGCGGGTCAGGTCCTCGGAGGCAAGGAACCCGACGATCTCGATCGGGCCATCCACGCCGCCTCGGGCATGTGCTGCAGCGGGCATCGAGCAGTCGCCGCCCAGCTCATGCAGGAACGCCCGCTCGGCGTGCACGCGACGGGCGCTGGCCCGGTGTTCAATGCGCTGCAGCAGCGAGATCGTTGCGTCATCGTCGGCGCGGCACTCGATCGCAAGTGCGCCTTGGCCGACCTGGGGGACCATGGTTTCGACCGGCATCACGTCGACCGGTGCGTCGATCTCGTCTTCGATCCCAAGACGCTCGATCGCCGCTGTCGCCATCACGATGGCGTCGAAGTCCGGCGCCTTGCCCAGACGGGTGGCGATGTTGCCCCGGAGCTCGTGGAACACCAGGTCGGGACGATGGCGGTAGAGCTGAGCGCGGCGGCGGACCGAACCGGTTGCGACTGAAGCGCCTGGTGCCAGGTCGAGCAGCGATGAGCCAACGAGGCAGTCACGCACTTCGCCCCGAGTGGGAATCGCACCGAGCGTCAACCCGTCGGGCGTGATCGTCGGCAGATCTTTCGCGGAGTGCACGGCGATGTCGGCGCGCCCGTCGAGGAGCGCGGCCTGAACCTCTTTGCAAAAGACGCCCTTGCCGCCAATGGAGTGCAGCGGTGACGTCGTGTCCCGATCGCCGGTCGTCTCGACGACCACGATCTTGGCCTTGCCGCCACGGTTGGCGGCCAGCAACGCAGCGACGTGGGCGGCCTGCCAGCGAGCGAGCGCGCTGCCGCGGGTCGCGATACGCACGGTCGGCGTGGAGCCAGCTTTGGCAGCCAAGATCAGACCCGAATCAGTCGAGGTCGAACAGCTCGCGCAGGGCCGAGGCGAGTCGTTCGCCTCGGAGGCTCGTGGCCGATTCTTTGAGGCGCACGGTCGGCTCGTGCAAGAACTTGTTCAGCACGGCGCGGGTGATCTCGTCGACGGCCTGACGCTGATCGTCGGTGAGGTGTTCAAGTCGGGCACTTTGGCGAGCGAGCTCTTCGCCACGCAGGCGTTCGGCTTCGGCCCGGAACTCGGTGATGAGCGGTGCGACGGACTGCTGGCCGACGCGTTCGGCGTGGCGAGCGACTTCGTCTTCGATGATGCTCGTGGCTTGGTCAAGCTCAGCGGTGCGGCTTTCGAGCCCTTCGGCGACGAAGGCGCCGACGGCGTCGAGGTCGCAAAGGTGCAGCCCGGGCAGGTCGGCGGCAGCTGGGTCGATGTCACGTGGAAGCGCAACGTCGACGATCAGCAACGGTCGACCGTTGCGGCGGTCCATGACTTGGGCGAGCTCAGCGGCCTCGACGACGAGCGACGGAGCTGCGGTCGAGGTGAACGCCAGGTCGCAGTCAACGAGCGCGTCGAGCAGCTCGTCGATCGGGCGCATGTCGGCGCCGATCCGGGCGGCGAGATCGTCGGCAGTGCCGGTCGTGCGGCTCATCACGGTGATCGAGTCGAGGCCACGTTCGGCGAGCGAAAGCGCCATGCCAGACCCCATCTCGCCGGCACCGATCAGCAGGGCCGAGGAGCCAGCAAGGCCGGTGCCCTGATCCTTCGATGCCTGGGCGTCGGCCAGCACGATGGCGGCCTGGGAAACCGAGGCGACGTGGCGGGAGATGTCGGTTTCGGTGCGGACTCGTTTGCCGACTTCGAGCGCCGAACGGAAGACCGTGTTCAGGTTGGAGCCGACGCACTCGTGCTCTTGGGCAACCTGCCAGGCTCGTTTGACCTGACCCAGGATCTCGTGCTCGCCCACGACGGCCGAATCAACACCGGCACTCACGCGGAACAGGTGCTCGACGGCTTCGTCGTCGTAGTAGGTGTACAGCGCGTCGCCAAGGCGTTCGGGGGCGACGAAGCTGGACTGGGCCAAGAAGTCACGGACGTCTTGGAAGGCCCCGTGGAAGCGCTCGGCTTCGACATAGATCTCGGTGCGGTTGCAGGTGCTCAGCAGCACGGCCTCGGACACGTACGGCCGCTGGGACAGGTCGTGCAACGCCTTGGGAAGGTCGTCAGCGGCGACCGTCACCTGCTCGAGCAGGTCGAGCGGCGCAGTTGCATGATTCAGTCCGATGACGACGAATGACATGAGTCCGGGGGGAACGAGGTCGGGGCACCACCATCATGGCGGACGCGGAGCAGAAACATCATCTCGTAGCACTGAGGTTTTCGTCACGCGCCCCATGTTCTGGGGATGTCTCGGACGGTTCTTCAGGCGAGGTTTCTGGGCGGGGCTGGTAGTAGCTGAGGATTTGGAGCTCGAGGGCGAGGTCAACTTGGCGTAGCGCAACCCCTTCGGGGACCTGCACGACGGTCGGAGCGAAGTTCAATACCGACGTGATACCCGCCGCGATCACCCGATCCGTGGCGTTCTGGGCCGCCTCGACCGGCGTCGTGATGATTGCGGTTCGAGCGTTGTGGGTCGCAACGACCATGTCGAGGTTGTCGAGATGCTCAACCGCGGCTTCGACGCCGTCGATGTGGCGACCGACCTTGTCCGGATCGACGTCGAAGACGGCGACGATCGGAAACCCACGATTGCCGAAGCCCGCATGGTTGACGAGGGCCTGGCCGAGGTTGCCGAGCCCAACCACGATCACGGGTGATTGCTCGTCGAGCCCGAGCTCGAATCGGATCGAACGCATCAGGTGAGCGACTTGATAGCCGACCCCTCGCGTGCCGTAGCTACCGAGGTGGCTCAGGTCTTTGCGCAGTTTGGCTGCGTTGACCCCGGCAAGTTCCGCGAGTCGTGAGGACGACACGGTTTCGACCTCGGCCTGCTCGAGTTCTTCGAGGCAGCGCAAATACAGCGGGAGCCGAGCCACGGTGGCGGCGGGAACCTGCGGCGTGTCGAGAGGCACCGGCGCAGGCTAGGTCCGTTTTGGGCCAATTCACAATCGCACAAAGTGGTTCTTTTTGAGGTTTTTCGCGGTTCAGGACGGTCGTAGTGCCCGTCGTTGCAGCTTGCCGCCAAGCCCTCGGGGCAAGGCGTCAACGACCTCGATACGCGACGGGACTTTGTAGCCCGCCAATCGACTGCGGCAGTGGCGTCGCAGCGCATCAGCATCGGCCGATTCGCCAGGAACCAGCACGACAAAGGCGACGACGGCCTCGCCATATTCACGGTCCGGCTCACCCACCACGGCAGCCGCTTGGACGGCCGGATGGGTGGCGAGCCAGTCCTCGACCTCGCCCGGGTGGACGTTGAAACCCGCGCAGATGATCTGGTCTTTGTTGCGGCCGACGATGAACAGGTGGCCGTGTTCGTCGACGACGGCAAGATCGCCGGTGCGAAGCCAACCGTCGGCGTCGAGGACCGCTGCGGTTGCCTCAGGGTCACCGAGATAGCCAAGGAACACGTTGTCGCCCCGGGCCCAGACTTCGCCAACGTCGCCGATCAGCGCATCGTCGCCGAACTCGTCGACCAGGCGAAGCTCGACACCCGGCAGCGGGCGTCCTACCGACGTTGCAGGTGCATCGGTGCCGACCGAGGTCGTGAGCCCTGGCGACGCTTCGGTCAGGCCATAACCCTGGCGGAGTCGGATGCCGAGCACGTCTTCGACCCTGGCGGCCAGTGCGCCTTGGAGCGGCGCTGCGCCGCTGAGGCCAAGCTCGACGGTCGCCAGGCGACCTGTCGACGGCGCAGCCGCCGCGAGCCGGAACCAGAACACGGGCGGAGCAACGAGCAACGTGACGCGGTGCTGTTCGACGAGGCCAACGACCGTGTCCACATCGGGATCTGGTGCGAGCACAAGGGTCGCACCTGCGGCCAGCGACACGCCGAGCACGCTGACAAGTCCGAGTACGTGGCTGAGCGGCATCACACCGAGCACAACGCGGACGATCTCGGCGAGCCCGTCTGAACTCGTCATCGTCGAACGAATCGAGGCCGCAAGGTTGGCCCGACTCAGCATGGCGAGACGAGGGCTTCCGGCCGTGCCACTGGTGAACATGAGGAGCGCGGCTTGGTGCTCGTCGACCTCGACCGCGTCGACCGGTTCGCCAACCAGCAATTCGGCCGCGTCGATCGGAGCGTCCGCGAGCTCAGACGCCATCGCCGTGCTCCCAACCGATACCACGAGGGTCGGCTGCGCGAGCTCGCACGCGTAGGACAGCTCGGCGACTGGATAACGAGGGTGTAGCGGAAGCACGGTTGCGCCGGCTGCCAGCGACCCCAACACGACCTGGACGAACTCGTTGGACGTTTCTCCGATCACAACGACGACATCGCCAGGAGCGATCCGCTCGCTGAGACGCCCGGTGACCTGCCCGATGCGATGCCGAAGATCGCCCCAGGTCAGCTGATGATCACCACAGATGAGGGCCACGCCAGCGGGATCGTGGCGCGCAATGAGACGAGCGACATGCACAGAAGCATCGTACGCGACCGGCTTCTAGGCAGAACCACCCACTCCGAAACAGGCCTCTTGGTCCGGGGTGCGCGAGGTCTAGGACGGACGGCATGCCATGGGCTGCCCAATTGGGCCAAGGGGTGTTGACCAACCCCAGCAACGACCCGAATCGAGCGGAGTCACTCCCCTACCTGACTCCGAGATGCCCCTTCACCGCCTCCGCCTCATCGCCACGATTCTCGTGTTCATCGTCGTGGCCGCGCTTGCTCCCACAAGCCCCGCTTCCGCCCAGACCTACAGCCGCGACGCCGCAATGGAATCGGGGTTCCTCGCCAACCTCAACGCCCAACGTGCCTCGCGTGGCGTCGGGCCGCTCACGCTCAACTCCTCGATGTCGAACGCCGCCGCTGGCTGGACGAGCCAGATGGTGAACGGCGACTTCCTCGCCCACGCCGGCGACATCATCAGCGGGACGCCCGGCGGCTGGACCAAGGTCGGCGAAAACGTCGGCCGAGGCAAGACCGTCGCATCGCTCACGACCGCATTCATGAACAGCCCCGGCCACGCCCGCAACGTGCTCGACCCTGACTACACCCACGTCGGCATCGCCGTCATCGTCCACCCGACCGGCCGGGTCTACACCACGCACCGATTCGCCGCCCTGCCAGGCGCCGCAGCTCCCGTCCCTCCGGCGCCCACCGCAATCCCAGCGCCACCAGCAGCCCCGACGCCGATTCCTCCACCACCTGCGCCGACAGCGATCCCTGCTCTCCCAACCCCGGTCCCACCAACCCCCGTCCCACCAACCCCGGTGCCACCAACGCCCACCGCAGTGCCACCAACTCCAGTGCCACCGACCCCGACAGCGGTTCCCCCGACCCCGACGCCGGAACCCTCGCCAACGCCAGAACCGTCTCCGACACCGGCCCCCTCTCCAACACAGACAGCAACAACGACACCTGAGCCCGACGCGGCTCAGAACTCGTCACCTCGCCCGGCGCCGTCAACCGGGTCCGATCTTGGCGACGCTCCCGAGCGTCTCGCCTTTGTGGATCCGGTTGCGGCGCGGGGTGTGCGGGTCCTTCCCCTCGGTACCGCTCCCGAGCGCGTCGCCGATGTCGCCCGCGACAAAGCCGCGCTCAAGCAGCGCCTGCTGTTGCGCAACGCGACGTTCGACTAGACCCGGAGTCGAACAGACGCAGCTTGAGCGCAGCGTCACGCGTGGGTGCTCAGGTTCCGCCGAGGACGACGATCTGCCAAAACGCAGCGCCCATGATGATGAGCAGCAGCACGCCGAGCACGATCACGGTGGCCGGACGCATCAGTTCCGTCCCAAGGTCACTGGCGTATCGACGCCCTTGGCCTCGCCGGGGAACAAGCGCACCTCGGTGTTTGTGGCGGCTCGGAGTTCCTTGGCCGCAGATGCACGGTTGACCACAAGCGCGACCATACCGCTGCTGTCGGTCATGAGGCCGAGCTCACCCGACCCCAGCGCGCCGAAGTGCGAGACGATCCGGGCCGGTCGCCGTAGATCACCGATCTGTACCGAGAACGCCTTGGCCTCGAGTTCTTCGGGGTCGAGGTTGAGCTGCACATTGCCGAACCGGTCAACCCACAGCACCTCGGCAACGATGACTTCGTCGTCAGCGCCCTCGCGACCCGACACGGGCATGACGGCCGGAAGCAACGCTGCCGGATCGATAGGTTCGCCGACCTCGTGCAAAGGCACACCGGCGCACAGGTGCGCGCCGACGGGGCCGAACAGGTCTCGACCATCAAAGGTCGGGCCGGGAGCTTCGAGGCGATACGTCGACTGGGTGATGTCCACCGCGGCGGTCGCGCCACCGACGAGGGCGACGGTCGGGGCGAGCAGCCCGTTGTCCGGCCCGACGAGAATCGAGGCGCCTCCGCCGACTTCGACGGCGACGGCGCGGCGGCTGCTGCCGACCCCAGGGTCGACGACGGCGACAACCACGCCAGGATTCAGGTACGGCGCGGAGCGAGCCAAGCTCAAGCCACCGGCGCGCACATCGTGCGGGGCGACATCGTGGGTCACGTCGACGATGCGAACCGTCGGCGCAATCGACCACATCACGGACTTGGTTACGCCAACGAATTCGTCAGCAAGCCCGTAGTCGGTCAGGAAGTTGATGGTGTCGAATCGCATCGGGTCGAACCCTACCGATCAACACCGGTCTGTCGGCTCAGCGATCGCAGCTCTGTCGGTTCGAGCGAGTGCTGGGCGATCGCTGGAGAGCTATCGGCTCAGGTGCCGGTCTCGACGTAGCGGCTGTCGAGGAACGTGTCGAGGTCGGTGGCACGGATGCGGTACGACTTGCCGACACGGACGGCGGCCAGTTCGCCGGACTTGATGAGGCGGTACACCGTCATGGTGGAGACTCGCATGTCCTGCGCAACCTCAGCGACGGTGAGGTAGCGGGGGCGTTGGCTGTCGTTCACGATGCAGTTCCTTCGGTGCGGTGGCAGCACAGGCGGGAGCAAGCCCCCGCTCGTTTAACGATCCACACTCTAGAGGCTGTTGTCTGTTCTGTCACCTTGACCAACGTTGGGACCCAGATTTCACCTAGGCCAACACGTGCAACTTCACCCGCGTTGGCAACATCAGGAGCGTGGTGTCCCGCACACTCGAGCGGCGAGATGAGGCCCAGTTCGATCAGGCCCAGTTCGATCAGGCCCAATTCGATCAGGCCCAGTTCGATCAGGCGTCGCCCAACTCGAGGCTGCGAGCGACCGCAGCGGCGATGCCGTCGCCGACGATCCGCTCCAGGTCTTGCGACTGCATCTCCTCGATCGCTGCCTGGGTGGTGCCTCCGGGCGACGTGACGTTCTTGCGGAGCTGGGCCGGGTCATCGCCAGACTCGGACAGCAACGTGGCTGCGCCCAGCACGGTTTGGCGCGTCAGCGCGTCGGCGACCTCTGGGGTCAGACCCTGCGCGACACCAGCGGCGGTCATGGCCTCGGCCAACAAGAACACATAGGCCGGGCCCGAGCCCGAGACACCAGTGACGGCGTCGAGGTCAGCCTCGTCGACCCGGGCGACCGTGCCGACGGCCGACAAGATGCTCTCGGCCCATGCCAGGTCGTCGTCGGTCGCGTTGGCCGATGCGGCGATGCCGGCCGCGCCCTTGCCGACGAGTGCGGGCGTGTTCGGCATCGCCCGAATCACGCGCGCACCTGTGCCGAATCCGGCCAACAAACCTTCGATGCGCACGCCGGCAGCGATGCTGAGCGCTCGTTGCGCTCCCCCGGCACCAAGCTCGGTTGCGACCTCGGCGACATGCTGGGGCTTGACCGCTACGAGCACGTCGGACACGTCGAAGCGGTCGTCAGCACACGCGTCGCTACAACTTGCGGCCAAGACGATGCCGGGAAACTGCTCGGCCAGCTCTGCTCGGCGCGCCTCGACAACCTCGACCACACCGATCTCGTCGGCGCTCGCCCAACCGGTCGCGATCAAGCCACCGATCAACGCTTCGGCCATCTTGCCGCCACCGGCACAGCAGAGCTTCATGGTTCCCCTCTCGCTGCCTGGCGGAGGGGCCAGACGCTTAGCTCAGATACTGCAGGGGATTGTACGCAACGCCGTTGACGCGGGTCTCGAAATGTAGGTGGGGACCGGTCGAGTTGCCGGTCGAGCCGACGGTGCCGACGGAGTTGCCAGCCGTGACCTGTTGCCCTGAGCGCACGTTGATGGCGTTCAGGTGGGCGTAGGCGGTAACAAGGCCGCCGCCGTGATCGATCAGCACCAGGTTGCCGAAGCCACCGTTGAAGCCAGCAGAGATGACCTGGCCGGCGCCTGCGGCGATGACATTGGTGCCGGTGTTGGCCGCGAGGTCGATGCCGTTGTGCTGGCGCCCCCAACGAGGGCCGAAGCCCGACGTCATGACGCCCTGGACCGGCCAGATCAGCGAGCTCACCGACGTCGCGGGAGCGCTCAAGAGCTGCGCCTCGGCACGGTTGACGGCGGCTTCTTCGGGCACACGGCCAGCGGCGAGATCGGCAGCTCGCTGAGCGGCAAGACGGGCTTCTTCGGCGGCGACGCGTTCGCGCTCGGCCTGGATCCGTGCTGCCTCGCGAATCGCCGCCTGACGCGCTTCTTCTTCGGCGATCAGTCCGGTGAGCTGACGCGTCAGGTCGTCTTCGTCGGCGGCATGCGAGTCGACCTCGGACTGGAACTCAGCGATGCGGAGGTCGAGGATCTCGCGCAAGCGTTGCTGATCGGCGATGCCAGCATTGACGGCTTCGACTTGCTCGATCGCCTGCTGCTCACGGGCTTCGATATCGCGCTGGGCCGCTTCGGCTCGCTGGAGCGCAAGTTCGACGTTGGCTTCGGCGGTTCGCAGTTCGTCGAGGATGTCGTTGCGAGACGTGCTGATGGCCGACACGAGCGCACGGCGGCGTTCGCCGTCATTGATGTCGCTCGAGGCCAGAACCTCGTCGTCGGTCCGGGGCTGCACATACGCGCTGATCGCTTGGCGTTGCAGCTGGACGCGGAGGTCCGCGATCTTCTGCTGCTCGACGGCGATCGAGTTCTGGGCGGCCGCAACGTCGGCGCGGGCCTTGTCGAGGCGGGCCCGGGTTGCTTCGAGCGCAGCCTCGCGAGCCGAGCGGTCCTCGGACAGCAGCCGCAGCGCTTCTTCGATCTCTTCGTTGGCCGACCGCAGCGGGTCGAGGTCGGCGGCGGCCCGAGCGCGCTCAGACCGGACTTCGTCGCGGTCAGCGCGAAGCTGGTCGATCTCTTCGGTCTGTGCGTCGACACCGCTCGGGAGGAGCTGTGTCAGCAGGCATACAACCAGCAGGATCGTGAGGAGGCGGAAGGAAGGTTTCATCAGGGCGCGCCGCGTGAGCAGCTCCGAGAATGTAACACGTTCGAAATACGGTCACGCCCTCATCCCCCCGAGGTTTTTGGCTCATTTCTGGGCAAAAACGCGAACGATCCGACGCCGGGTTGGCGTCGGATCGTCTGCCTGTTTGATTTGGGGTGCGTGCCTGGCTTCCCCGGCGTCAGCACGCAGCGCTGCCTGCTACATGCGCCACCTACTACATGCGGTTGTAGTTGCGAGGCAGGCGGAGGTCGACGGGTAGTGATGGATCCGCTGCGGCCCAACCGCTGCGGTACGCCAGCGCTACGGCAGCAGCTTGGCTGTTCACGCCCAGCTTGCGCAGGATGGCCTTGACCTGGGTGCGCACGGTGCCGACCGAGACGAACGACGACTCGGCGATCTTGGCGACCGAGTGGCCTTCCATCAGCAGGCACAGGACTTCGTTCTCACGTCGTGAGAGCGATTCGAACGGCATGAAGCGGTTGTCGCGGTCGAGACGGTGGGTGCGGAACAGGTCGAGGAGCTCGCCACGGCGCTGGTCGGTGAGGAGCTGCTCGCCCTTCACCATGGCCAGGATCTGGTCGACGGTGTCGACCATGAGCTCGCTGGTGCCGACCATGCCGCTCGCACCGGCCTCGACGGCGGCTGCGAAGAGCAGTTCGTGGGTGCTGTCGCTGAGTACGGCGACGGTGGTTCCGGTCGACGAGGCGACCTCGACGAGGCGCAAGCTGCCGGCCAAACGAGGGCCAGGCTGAATACGCACCAGCACCACGGTTGGTGGACGTTCGCTCAGTTCGAGCTGCAGTTGCTCCACGGTCGTCGCCTTGAGGGTGCGCACGGCGCATCCTTCGGCGGCCAAGACCATGGCCAGACTGCCCGCCAGAAGCGAGTGATCATCAACGATCAGTACGGGGGCCACAGCAGCTCCATTGCCATCAAGCATTGCATCAGAGGGGGTTTGCACGGTTTCAGTATCCGAATCTCATCGCCACAAGATCGTGATCAGAGTCTGACGTCTCACTCTCCCGTTTGCTGTAAGCAATTTGCCTCAAATGGGGGGTGCGGTGGGCCTACGCTGAGGACTCTCGTGCCGTTTGACGACCTCTTGTATCACCAAAAATGAGGAACACCCCACCCGAAACGGGTGAGGTGTTCCCCTCGATGGGTGAGGTCACCTACGCGCACCGGGGCCGTTTGGCCCAGATGCCGGGCGCATGAGGCGCCCGAGTCAGTGAAGGTGGGTTAGTTGAGGCCCAATTCGGCCCGCAACTCGGCGAGCTTGTCGTCGGCCTTGGCCAGCGAAACAGCATCGCGGAGCTCGGCTTCGGCGCCCTCGGGCGTCGACTGAGCAACTTCGGCCTTGGCCTTGGCCTGGGCGAGACGGGCGTCGATCTTGTCTTCGACCCGCTCGAGGCTCGGGGTGTCGTGCTCAAGGGCGCCCGACATGGCTTCGACGGCCTTGTTGACCTCTTCTTGCATCTTGGCCTGCTGGATCTGGCCGAGGAGCTGCATGCGCTTGGCAGCAAGCTCCTGGACGCGCATGGCGTTCGACTGCACGGCGCTGTTGGCCTCGTCAGCCTGGGCGACCGCAATCTCGTACTGGCTCTTGAGGCTCTCGAGGTTGCTCTCGGATGCCTGGAGCTTCATGGCGAGGCTCGATGCGGTGTTCGTCCACTTCTCGACGCCGGCTGGGTCTTCTTCAGCCTTGGCCCGCTCGGCCCGCAGGAGTGCCTGCTTGGCCATCTCGCGTGCTTCGCCGACCTGGTCGGCTGACTTTTCAATCTTGGTTTCGAGCTGCTCGCGGTGTGCGATGACCTTGGCCGCCTGGTTCCGCAGCTGGCGGTCCTGCTTGCGGGCTTCGTCGATGGCCTGCTCGATCTCGACCTCGGGGTCCATCGCCGCTTCGGCCTTGATCCGGAAGAGGGTCCGGAGGTAGTTGATGACTCGCTTGAACACTGGTGCCTTCTCCTGATCGTTGGCGGATTCATGCTAGGTCGACAGCACGAGGCTTGCGCCTGTATGTCGACGTTGGTCTTGGTGGGTAGGGCTGGGT
>CALDGN010000206.1 GCA_937942965.1 uncultured Acidimicrobiales bacterium
ACTCACCGATCCAGTACCCGGAAACTGGGCACCGAATCGGTGAGAAGGAAGCGGTGGGCGGTCAGCCGCCCTTGTAGTTGAGGATTGTCTCGAGCCGATGCTCGACCGCAACCAGGTCACGCTGGTTGTCCATGACTTCGCCGATGTCCTTGTAGGCGTCGGGATGCTCATCGAGCAGCGCCTTGGGATCCTCGTTCCAGGCGATGCCTTCCATGGCCTCGACCAGCGACTCGACGCTCAGCTGCTTCCGGGCTGCGGTCCGCGACAGCGTTCGACCGGCACCATGCGATGCCGAGCGGTACGAGTCGGGGTTACCGAGTCCAGAAACGATGAACGAGCCGGTCGCCATCGAGCCAGGGATGACGCCCATCTTGTTGTTCGAAGCATCGATCGCTCCCTTGCGGGTGATCCACATTTCGATGCCGTGATGAACTTCGCACGACGCGTAGTTGTGATGGCACTGGATCTGCTTGCCGTCGGCAACGAATCCGGTGTGCTCCATCACGCGACGCAGGACGTCTTCGATGGCGAGCATCATCTGCGCTCGGTTCTCGAGGGCGTAGTCCTGAGCCCAGAGCATGCCGGTGATGTAGGCATCGAACTCGTCGGTGCCCTGCACGAAGTGGGCCAGATCGGGGTCCTCGAGCGGCTGCTCGAGTGCCTTCTTGAGCTGGTTCTTCGCCTTGCCGATGTGCTCCTGAGCGAACAGGTTGCCCGGTCCTCGTGAGCCCGAGTGCAGCACGATCCACACCCGATCGGTCTCGTCGACGGTCAACTCGACGAAGTGGTTACCTCCGCCGAGGGTGCCGAACTGGGACGCGATCTTCTTGGGGTTGAATCGGTCCGACTTCACGTCGGGCGCGGTCCGGACCAGACGATCGAGCGCCTTGGAACGGACAGCCCGGTCGTGTGAGCCGTTGCCTCGGTTGCCTCGTCGAGGCTGACCCGACGGCACTGCCTTGGCAATGCCGCTATGGATCTTGGTGAGGAACGGATCGACCTGGTCGCGAGTGAAGACCGTCTTCTGGGCGATCATGCCGCAACCGATATCGACGCCGACCGCAGCCGGGATGATCGAACCTTCGGTCGCGACGACTGAGCCGACGGTTGCGCCCATGCCCAGGTGGGCGTCGGGCATCAGAGCCAACGGCTCGTGCACGAACGACAGTCCAGCCGTGCGGTGCGCCTGCGCCATGGTCTTGGCATCGAGATCCGTCGCCCAGGAAAGGACCTTTCCCTCGCGGGTCGGCGTAGCTCGGATTGGGGTGTTCATGGCGATCTCCTTCCTGCCATGATCGTCCGGGAGGGCGGCAGCGTGCCACCACCCTCCCGGCTTGGATTGTTAGAAGGGCCAGTCGGCGTTGCGACCTGCCTCGAGCGTCTGCATCAAGGTGAAGGTCGCGTCGCTGAAACCGGCCAGCGTGTAGCGGCCCGTCTGACCCGACGGCAGCGACCGAGGTCGGTAGCCGGCGAGGTCGACGGTGTAGATGGTTGGGACGTACGACAGGTCGACGCTGCCTGCGTCGGTCATCTGGTCATCGGTGAACAGGACGACCCGGTCGTGGAGCCGCGGATCGAAATGGTCTCGAATCGCCGTGTGGCCATAGGTCGCGTGACCGACCGAACCAACGCTCGAAACCACCCGGTCGACGATGCCCAGCGTCGACGCGCCGCGCTTGGTGCGCAGACGACGGTTTCGCTGACCGAAGATGACGATCTCGTTGTCGACACCGCGTCGAGCCGTGATCGCAGCCATCACTGCGGCGATCTCGACTCGGGTCATCGTCGACTTCCGGCTCACCGTGGCCTGCATCGAACCCGAGGTATCGATGACGACCAGCGTGCGGTCGAGCGCTGGAACATTCGTTGCTGAATGGTCCAGCGTGAAGCCGAGTGCCCGCTTCCACGTGTCGCTCGGAGCGTGCTTGTAGGCAGCCCAGACCTGGTACGGGAAGATACGCGACCTGGCGACCTCGTCCGGATCGGTGATCTTGTCGAAGACGGCAGCGATTGCTCGCTGACCGATGCCCTGCTCGTCGAAGTTCCGCAGGTTCCGGATGAGCGCCATCACGCCCATCGATGGAATCGCAGCCTCCCACGCCTCGGCATCCATGCCACCTGGCAGCCAACCGGCCAGTCGCTCCCACGACGTGCCTGCCTTTGCCAAGCCTGCGGCGCCGTCCTTGCGGAGCAGCTCGCGTCGATCCTCGACCGCAACCGTCTTCTGGGCTGCGGCTGCAGCCAGCTTCGGAAGCATCGCCGGATCGGCAATCGCGTCATTGTGGTGACGGTGATCGAGCAGCCACTTGAAGAGCGCGCTCTGCTTAGCGTCGCGCGGCTTCGGGTGGGTCAGCTCGATGACGTCGGCCATCCGGATGCCTCGACCAACACCGTCGTAGCGCAGCGCGCTTCGCTCGGTGTAGAGCCGGACAGCCCCATCGGCGATGCCTCGCTTGACGGCCATCTTGAGCTGACGACCGTGACGGCTATGCCAGTAGCCGAGCATCTCGGCTGGCTCGTCACCACGCTGCAGGACCGAGTTGACGACCGATCGGCCGCCCTCGCCGCCAGCGGCGACGTACTCGGCCGCCAACATGACAGCTGCGGATCGGATCTTGAGCTCGTTGCGGAGGTACGGGGCGAGTCGACGGACGAAGTCGGGGTTCGACTTCGTCGCACGGTGCACGAGATCGACAAAGCGGGTCTCGCGCTCGGTGGCCGACTCGTAGAACGAGCCCTCGGTCGCCAGGTACGTGGCGGCCATGAGGAACAGTTCGGTCTCGAGCTCAGGTGCGAAGCCCACACCGAGTTCGTGCGTGAGCGTTCGAGCACCGCTCGTACGGATGGGGCTGGTGAGCTTGGTTCGGATGTTCTTGGCGCTGAAGGTTGCCATGATGATCGCCCTCCTTTCGGGCGTCGCGTTGGGTTGAGTTGTTTGATTGCGTGAGGCATCCCCGCCGCCGAGATGTGCCTCGAGGGAACCGTGTGAACCGGGAATATCGGAGTTGAACCGATGCCTGTTCAGGGCCTAGCCAGAAGTAGCCCGGCTCTTCGCAGCTCGAAACACATCTCGACGGCGGGGGGTAGAGATTGATGCCTGCCTGGGAACGCCGCTCGCATTCGCTCGCTAACCGAGTTCGACTACGTCGAACTCGCGCACTGAACTTCGAACAAGGGCCGAGAAGATTCGAACCTGCGACCTGCCGATGAACAGTCGGAAGAAGTCCCAGCCTTCGCATCAGGCGGGCATCGATCTTGGTCCGCGCCGCCTCCACCACGGGGGCGGCGCGGACCTGAGTTTCAAGAGGCCAATGGCGCAGTATGAGATGGCTACGCCGAGGCAGGAACCCACGCAGCCCACTCGGGGCGCACGACGGGAACCAAAGAGATCACGCCAAGGGGCGCGATCGGGGCTCGCTTGAGCGTCCAACCGAGGTCCTCCAACGTGCGGTCGCCCTTGCGAGCATTGTGCGCACGGCACATCAGCACGCAGTTCTCCCACGAATTGCCACCGCCCTTGGAGCGGGGCACGACGTGGTCGACCGTTTCGCCTCGATCGTCGCAGCCAGTCACCTGGCAGCGACCCTCGTCGCGAACACGGAGGCCCGCTCGTGAGAACGGAGCCTTCTGGCCACGCATGCCGGAGAACGACACCATCCGCATCAGTCGGACGACGTGCGGAAACGGAAACTCGGTGCCGCCGGCCGAGCGAATCACTCGGTCCTCGTCTGTTTCGACGATCTCGGCACGGCCGCCGACCACGAGGGTGACGGCCCGCTTCCAGGAGACGACCGCAAGCGGTTCGTACGAGGCGTTGAGCAGTAGAACGGACATGACGGTCACCTCCTTGTGGTGATTGATGGTTTGCGTGTTCCCCGGATCGAGGAAAGCACACGACGGCCAAGCGCCGCCGAGCTTTTGCGCCACCGATGGCGTCGCTCGCTGCGCTCGCTTACCGAGTTCGGCTTCGCCGAACATCGAGCTGCGCCGGCGGCAAGGGTGAACGGACGGAATCGAACCGACGAAGCCCCATGCGGGACCCAGGGTCACAACCTGGTGCGGCCACGGGTGCATCGCAATAGTCAACCCCTCCGAACTCACCGACTCAGATCCCGCATTCCGGGTCGTGATTCGGTGAGAACAAGGGGGTGTGAGTACTTCCCCTGGGAGTCGAACCCAGATGCCTTGCGGCCACGGCTTCTGAGGCCGCTGCGTATTCCAGTTCCGCCAGGGAAGCAAGTTGTTGTGGCACGGGCTGGAGTCGAACCAGCGACCTGCGGGTCTTCACACCACCGCTCTGCCACCTGAGCTACCGCGCCATTGAGCCTTCGGAGAGATTCGAACTCCCGGCCACCTGGTTCGAAGCCAGGCACTCTGTCCCCTGAGTTACGAAGGCGTCGCTCACTGCGTTCGCTTACCGAGTTCGGCTACGCCGAACATCGAAAACGTCGCTCGCTGCGAGAGCAGGGATCGAACCTGCGCACCCCGGGTAACAACCGGGCACTCTGCCAACTGAGTTATCTCGCATTGGCCTTCGGCACGCGACCCGAAGGCCACAGCTGCCGAAGGTGAACCATCCGCGGAGCCGCACGAAGGGGGCGATTGCGGATGGCATTACCTCTTGAAACTCGACGCTGACGGGCTGATCTCTTCACCGGAACGTTCGCGGGATCTGTTCCTGAACCGGCATGCACCTGACAGCTATGTGATTGATTGGGGCCGCAAAAGCAAACGCCGCCTTCCCGTTCAGTGGGAGGCGGCGTCGAGACCCTGGGTCAGATGCTGTCGATCAACGAATCGTCAGACACAGACCTCAAAGGGATCGGGCCGCTGGGAATCCAACCGTTCGGGCAAGACGCCCGAAGCGGGCTGGGACTCGCCAAACACGAGCCACAGCAACCGCTCGACGGACGTGCCGTCTTCGGTCGGATTCAGTTTTTCTGAATGTTGGTAGCTCATGATCTTGGGTGGGTCGAGAGATGAACCACGCCCTCGCTGTGTCGAGGCCGTGTCGCCACGTCGGTGGCGATGGAGCGAAGTTCTACGACGGTTCCGGCGACCGAGTCAACCGAATATTCGTGCGTTGCACGTTCGTCATCTTCGGTGCGGACAAGGTCACCTCCGGCAACGACGACTGCCAGAACCGTTGCCTTTATGCGGATGGTGCGCTCCAGGTGCGGCCACGTCATCCGCGTCATGGCAGAGCCTGTGGCGATCGTTCCGACTCAGATCTGTAATGCCGGGGCTAGCGTTTGCCACTGTGACATCGACACCAATCAAGGCCGCCGTCTGTCGTGCATTCGGCGAACCCCTGACCATCGAAGAGCTTCACCTCGCGCCCCCAGCCGAGGGCCAACTGCAGGTCAAGGTCATCGCCTCGGCAATCTGCCATAGCGACATTCACTTCTTCGACGGTGCGTGGGGAGGCAAGCTTCCCGCGGTGTGGGGACACGAAGCCGCTGGCGTCGTCGAAGACATCGGATCAGGCGTCGACGGGTTCACCGTTGGCGACCATGTCGTCATCACACTCATCAAGTCGTGCGGCGAGTGCCGCAACTGCACGGCCGGTCATTCCGTGTCGTGCACCGGCGAGATGACCAACCATCCCACTCCCCTGTCCGATGCCGATGGCAACCCGGTTGCCCACGGTCTCGGCACCGGCGCCTTTGCGAACCACGCCATCGTGGATCAATCCCAAGCCGTCGTGATCGGGTCTGACATGAACCTGGCTGCTGCGTCGCTGTTGGCCTGTGGCGTCATTACCGGCGTCGGCGCAGCCCGCAATACCGCCAAGATCGAAGCCGGATCCACCGTGGTCGTCATCGGCACCGGCGGCGTCGGCCTCAACGCGGTGCAGGGCGCACGACTCGCAGGTGCTTCCATGATCATCGCGGTCGACCTGAATGACGCGAAGCTTGACGCCTCCACGAAGTTCGGCGCGACTCACACGGTGAACAGCGGTTCGACCGATCTGGCCGCAGCGATCAAGGACATCACCGACGGAGCCATGGCGGACTACGTGCTCGTGACGGTCGGGGCCCAAGCACCGATCGAGCAAGCACCTTCGCTGCTCGCCCCGAACGGAGCGGCTGTGATCGTCGGTATGCCCGCAACCGGCGTGACGGCGACCATCGATCCGGTCACCATGGCGGCGCTCAACCAGTCGATCCTCGGCTCGAAGATGGGCACGTCGACGATCCGCACCGACATCCCCGACTTGGTCGAGCGCTACCAGACCGGCGAACTGCTGCTCGATCAACTGATTACCCGCACGTGCACGCTCGACGACATCAATGACGCCATCGAGTCGGTCAAATCGGGCGAAGCTGTCCGCAACGTCATCCTGTTCCAGGACTGATCGAGGAGATCCCATGCACGTCGCAGAGCTCGAGACCTTTGTCGTCGGGAACCGTCCTGGCGAGTTCGGCGGCGAGTACTTCATCTTCGTCAAGCTGACGACCAACACGGGAGTCGTCGGTTACGGCGAGCACTACGGCGCCAGCTTCGGACCCGATGTCGTCCCGGCGATGATCGCCGACCTGGCTGATCGCCATCTGATCGGCAACAGTCCGTTCGAGATCGAGAAGTTCTGGCATCGGTGCATGGGATCGGGCTTCACCCATCGCCCCGACGTGTCGGTGATGGGTTGCGTCAGTGCGCTCGAAATGGCGTGCTGGGACATCGTCGGCAAGGAACTCGACCGTCCGGTCTATGAGCTGCTCGGTGGCCGAGTCCACGATGCGCTCCGCTCATACACCTACCTCTACCCCGAACCCGGCGACACGGCCGACGTGTACTCGGACCCCGCGACCGCCGCCGAGCGGGCTGCGTACGAAGTGTCCCGTGGCTTCACCGCGGTGAAGTTTGATCCGGCCGGGCCGTACTCGATCTACTCCGGACACCAGCCGACGCTCGAACGTCTTGAGCTGTCCGAAGCCCTGACCGCGGCCGTCCGGGAAGCCGTCGGCACCAAGGCTGATCTGTTGTTCGGCACGCACGGCCAGTTCACCGCCGCTGGGGCGCTGCGCCTGGCTCGTCGGCTCGAGAAGTACGACCCGTTGTGGTTCGAGGAACCCGTGCCACCCGGCGACGCCGCCGAGATGGCCAAGGTCGCCTCGCAGACCGTGATCCCGATCGCGGCCGGCGAACGGTTGACGACCAAGCACGAGTTCATGGCCCTGCTTGAGCGCAAGGCCGCGTCGATCCTGCAGATGAACCTGGGTCGCGTCGGCGGCATCCTCGAATCCAAGAAGATCGGTGCACTCGCCGAGGCGAACGGCGCGCAGATCGCGCCGCACCTGTACTGCGGTCCGCTGGTCGGCGCGGCGAACGTGCAGTTCGCGACCTGCTCACCGAACTTCCTGATCCTCGAATCGATCCGCGACTGGACCGGCATCCACGCCGACCTTCTCAAGACGCCGATGCAGTTCGAGAACGGCTATGTCATCCCACCAACCGCTCCGGGGCTCGGCGTCGAGCTCGACGAGGACTTCGCCCGAGCGAACCCCTACACCGGCGAGCGGCTGCATCTGCAGATGATGCGCGAACCCGTCGATCCTCGGAGCGACCCGCTCTAAGTCATCGGTGTCCGAAATGGACCGCAGGTTGACCGGCCCAGACCTTCACGCGTTTGCGGTTTGGCTTGATGCTGTTGAGTTACGACAACTCACGAGCTCAAGGACGTCTACCTATGACCGCCGCCCCATCCACATTGCCGAGCACCGGCTGGCTTCGAAAGCTGGCTCGAGTCATCGCGCTACCGCTGCTGGTCGTCGCCACGTTGGCTGCGTTCAGCGGACCTGCCGTGGCCCAAGAGACACGCGAGAGCGGGTTGACGGTCACGGTCCAAGAACTCGACGGCGTCACAATCCATAGCCTGACAGCCCCTGAAGAGATGTTCGCCAACTCGACGTACCTCATCGAAACGGAGAACGCGCTCGTCGGTGTCGACACCCAATTCCTTCTGCCATTCGCTGCCGACATGCGGGCCTATGCCGATGAGTTGGGCAAGCCGATCGATCGCCTCTACATCACGCACGAACATCCTGACCACTTCCTTGGTAGCGAGGCATTCGCCGATGTTCCTGTACATGCCCTGCAAGAGGTCGCGGACAGCATCGCTGCAAACGGGCAAGCCGAAGTCGACGAGAAGCAAGCCGACTTTGGCGACGCGATCGCCAGCACCTTCGTGGTGCCCGAGGTCGTCGCTCCATCGACCATCGACATCGACGGCGTCGAGTTCGTCCTCGAGAAAGTGCTCGATGCCGAAGCCGAGTTCCAGCTCGTCATCAAGCTGCCCGCACAGGGCGCCATCGTCACCGGCGACATCACCTACAGCGGTGTTCACCTGATCATGGCCGGCCAGCCTCAGACGTGGATCCCGGCCCTCGAGAGCCTGGCCACGACCGCCGACGACTTCCCTGTTGTCTTGCCCGGCCATGGGATGCCGACTGATCCATCGGTGTACGACGCCAACATTGCGTGGCTCAACAAAGCCTCGGAACTGATCGGAACCGTCGACACTGCCGACGACTTCCGCCAGGGGCTCATCGATGCCTTCCCCGACCTCGGCATGCCAGCCGCGATCGACTTCGTCACGCCATTCCTGTTCCCCGAAGCGCCCGCTGCAGAAGCGCAGCTTCCCGAGACCGGCACCGAGACCGCCGCCCTGGCGATCGCTGGCGTGACGCTATTGACCGCTGGCGGACTCTTCGTTGCTCAAAGCCGGCGCCACCGCAGCAGCCGCGTCTGAACGGTCTGACGAGACCGTCGTCGTCGTTAGCCGAGCGTGGCGCGAGCAGCGCTGACAAGCGCAGCGAACTCGCCTCGCTCGGCTGGCGACAGCGGCTCGAAGGCCCGAGCGGCGGCGACAGTCGTCATCTCCTCGACACGGGCACGGGCGTCATGATCTGGCTCGGGGTGCGGCGCTGTCCAGCCGAACCCTTCAGACCAGGCGACGCCGCCCCGCACCGGATCGTCGGTCGACATAATCGTGCCGTGGGGGCCAAGCCCGGCGGCGTGAGCGGCGGACAGGTGAGCTCCGCCTCGGAGCTCGCGAAGCACGTTGAGGTTGATCGTCGCGTCGGCCCCAGGGTCTCCCGTCATCGGGATGAGCGCGGAGCCGGCGAACAAGGCACCGAATGATGGGTCGGCCGAGTCGATGATCGCCCGTGCCAACTCGTTGAGCCGCTGCACCTGGTCGGTCGGCATCGAGGCCATTGTGGTGCTGCCCCACGAGGCGGCACAGCCAAACCAGGCCAGCGCACAGTCCCAGGCACCGAGCCCCTCGCGGCGAGCGCTCCAGTAGCGGGCTACCGCGGCGGGTGCCATGAAACCGATCGCCGCAGCGGCGACTGAAGCGTCGACCTCGCCAAGCACACCGGCACGGCCGTTCGCCCAGAAACCAAACCGTCCGACCTCTACGAGTCCAAGCTCGCTCGCCGTGGCTGCCGTAGCCGGATCCATCATCCAGGCCCGCCCGAACTCAAGGATCGGCTTGGCTGTCGCCTCGGCAGTTTCGATCGTGGATAGCTCTGCGCTCATGTGGAAACGGTAGTTCCGGCGAACGGATCAGTCGCTAACGCCGGTGCTCGTGGTCGGCGCGGATCTCATCGACGCGGCGTTGCGCCAACGCGAGATGACTCGGGTGCGTGAGGATCCAGAAGCGCTCGTTGCGGACTGCATCGAGCACGAGGTCGCCAACCTCGTCGGGCGCCATGCCCTCGCGCAGCGTCGACTCGAGCTGATCCATGAACGTCCCTGCGCTGTCGAGCGCGTCGCCATCGTGATGGCGTCGGCTGCTGCGCACAATCTCGGTGTCGATCGGCCCCGGACACAACACGCTCGATCGGACGTCGGAGCCAGCGGCACGGAGCTCGGCACGGACCGTGTCCATCAGGGCCACGACGCCGTGCTTGGCGACGTGATACGCCCCGAGCTGGGGGCCACAGGTGAGCCCTGCCATGGACGACGTGGCGGTGATGTGCCCTTCGCCTTGGGCCTTGAGAAGCGGCAGGAAGACTCGCACGCCGTGGATGACCGACCAAAGATCGACGTCGAGCGTCCATGCCCAGTCGTCGACGGACATCTCATCGACGGCGCCGCCGATGCCGATGCCGGCGTTGTTGCACACGACGTGCACGGCACCGAACTCGTCGATCGCCGCATCGGCGAGCGCTTGGATCTCCGCTTCGTGGCGCACGTCGGTACGACGTCCGATCGCGGCGTGCCCATCGTCGACGAACGACCGCACCACGGCGTCGAGGCCGTCGCTGTCAATGTCGGCCAGCACGAGCTGCATGCCCGCCGCCGCGCTCGCCCGAGCGATGCCCAGGCCAATGCCGCTCGCTGCGCCCGTGATGACCGCTGTCTTGCCCGAAACGTCGTACATGAATCGAACTGTGACAGACCGATGCGGCGTCGTGAAAGTCTGCGACACTGCGTCGATGACGAACGTCGTGGAAGCGGGTACGCCCGGCGCGGTCGAAGTGACCGTCTGGGATCTCGAAATGGGAACGGACCCAAAGCTCGTGGCAGAACCGCGCGACGACCTTGCGCTGCTGCGGGCAACCGAGCCTGCACCCGAGCTAGCTCGCTTCTTCTATGCCGAAGTCGGCCGTGACTTCAACTGGTACGGGCGCATGGATTGGACCCGCGGCGAGTGGGCTGCCGAGGCCAGCCGAGACACGAACCATCTCTGGTCGTGTTGGCGCAATGGCACGCCCGTCGGCTACTTCGTGCTCGATGAGCACACGCAAGAGCGCGCGGGCAACACCGAGCTGAAGTACTTCGGCCTGCTTCCCCGGTTCCACGGACAGGGCATCGGTAAGTGGTTGCTCACGACTTGCATCGCTACCGCGTGGGCCCTGCCAAGCACCGAGCGGCTCTGGCTCCACACCTGCTCACTCGACGGTCCTCACGCCAAGGCGAACTACCTGGCCCGAGGGTTCGTCGAATGCGGCCAGGCCACCGAGTACCAGCTCCTCATCGGGCCGGCGTGATCAACACCTGATGCCGCTCGAGGTGCCGACGGGACGACGTCTTGGCTGGGGTCTCGCCGCGCTCGGCATGCTGCTGGTCTCGACCGATTCGCTTTTCATCCGACTGGCCGAAGCATCATCGTGGGACATGGCGTTCCTCGTCGCCTTGTTCGCGCTGCCGATCATGGTTGGGCTTGCGTGGCGCCTCGATGATCGAGCGACGTCCGCCGGCATCCGAACCCATGCTCGCCCGCTCGCGCTGATCGGACTCTTGCTCGGTACCAGCCAGATCGCCTTCATCGGAGCGGTGAACCAGACCGCCGTCGCGAATGTCGTCACGATCGTGGCCGCCGCCCCGATCCTCGCCGCGCTCGTCGGCTGGCTCGTCTTCGGCGAGCGCACAACCCGACGCGTCTGGATCGCGATCGCAATCACCGTGGTCGGCGTCTTCATCGTCGTCGCGGGATCGTTCGGCTCACCGACGCTCGACGGCGATCTGCTCGCCATGCTCGCGATCGCCGCCTTCGGTGTCTCGATCAACATCTGGCGCCGCTACCCAGACATGTCGGTCTTCGTCGGGTTGGCCGCCTCGGCCGCCGTCATGCTGGCCGTGTCGGTTTGGTTTGCGAACCCGACGGACCTTGACAGCCGTGCCTGGCTTTCGGCGCTCGGCATGGGTCTGATCTTCAATCCCCTCGGCCGAATCTGCCATGCGTCGGCTCCCCGATACGCGCCTGCCTCCGAGGTCGCGCTGTTCACGCCCGTCGAGACTGTCGCCGCACCGATCTGGGCCTTTCTCGCCTTTGCGGAACGGCCGCCAGGGCAGACCGTGGTCGGCGCGCTCGTGATCATCGGAGGCGTGTTGTACGGGACGCTCTTCCACAGCAGCAGGCCGAACGCCGCCAAAGCGTTCGATCGGACACCATCCACAAACGTGCAGTAGATTCGGGTCGCTGCGTTCGGGGGAACGTAGCTTCACCGCCCGCAAGGGCTCACTCAGGGGGACACCGATGACCAAGCCGTGGATCGTTTCGACGACGCCGCACGAAAAGTTCAACTTCTACACGCGAGCCAACGTTGGCGAGGTCTTCCCTGACCCCGTCTCGCCGCTGTCGTTCGAGTGGTTCGAAGGACCTGACGGCATCGGTGGTTCCGAGATCGGCTTCCGCGAGGCGTACTACCGCATCGGTGTCATGACGCCCGACGAGCTGCCGCCCGACCGTGCCGTGTTCCTCGGCGTGACCAACGGCTACGCCTACCTCAATGCCTCCGCGCTGCGACTGCTCGGACACCGTGCGCCTGGCATGACCTACAAGGACATCGACGATTCGTTCTTCGGCGATGCACCAGGTGTGCCCGAGTTCATCCCAGGGCCTGGCGATGACCGCCCCGAGCTCACCGAGAAGATCGCCGAGACCTTTGGCTGGGTGCTCACGACGACCGAGATCCCGAACGCGCTCGCCGACGAGAAGATGTTGAACCAGATGCGGGCCGATCGGCCTGACTTCTCGGCGATGTCGGATCGCGAGCTCTATGACTGGGTCTGGGCAAACTTCACCGATCACTTCGCTCGCTTGTTCGAAGAGCACATTTTCGTCAGCTTCCTTGCGACGCTGCCCATCGGCATCATCACCGCTGTCTGTACCGCCGTCGGCAAGCCCGAAGCCACCCTTCGTCTGCTGGCTGGTCTCGGCGACGTTGAGTCGGCCGCACCGTCGATGGCGATGTGGGATCTCGGCCGCATCGTTGCTGGCAGCGATCACCTGAACGCGCTCTTCGACGAAGGCAGCACGGGCCTGGCCGACAAGCTCGCCGCCAGCGATCACGCCGATGCGGCAACGTTCAACGAGTCATTCGCGACCTTCACGTACAACTACGGCGCCCGCGGCCCGAACGAGTGGGAAGTCCGCTCGCCGACGTGGGAAACCGACCCCGACCTTGCGCTGGCCGCAATCGACCGCATGCGCCTCTCCCCCGAAGACTCCGCGCCTCAGGGACGCAACGCCGAACGTGCCTCCGAGCGCCAAGAACTCGGCACCGAGATCGCAGCGATGATCGAAGGCGACCCCGAAGCGCACGGCCAGTTCATGGCCGCGCTTCACGCAGCCACGGTCTTCATGCCAGGTCGCGAGCGCACCAAGACGAACTGCATCAAGCTCATCCAAGAAGCCCGCATGGCGCTTCGTGAGTGGGGTCGCCGCTGCGTCGCTGCTGGCACGTTCCCGTTCGTGAACAGCTACGGCCTGATGACCCGAGCCGAGACCGAACAGTTCCTCGACGACCCGACCGGTTGGCACGACACCCTCGCCGAGCGCGAGCAGCACATGAAAGACGTCGGCGCACTCCAGGAGCCGTTCATCCTGGTCGGCGAAGGTGGACCGATCACCGATCTGACCCGCCGCGATGCCGTCGAGACCGTTGACCTGACCGGCGGCCAGTCGGTCCAAGGCGTGCCCGGCTGCCCCGGCAACGCCCGTGGCATCGCCCGCATCGTGCTCGACTCGTTCGACCCGACTGCTCTTGAGCCCGGCGACATCCTGGTTGCGCCGATCACCGATCCATCGTGGACGCCGTTGTTCGTCCCCGCGGCTGGCGTGGTCGTCGATGTGGGCGCTCCGCTGAGTCACGCAATCATCGTGAGCCGCGAGCTCGGCATCCCGTGCGTGGTCTCGGCAACCGACGCCACCAAGATCATCCCCGATGGCGCCTTGATCGAAGTCAATGGCGACACCGGAGAAGTCTCGGTGATCGAGCTCCCCGCCTAACCAGGCGAGCTACTCCAGGCATGCAGCGACGAGGGCCGGATCGATGTCGGCCTCGTCGCTGGTCATGTCCAAACCACCGTCGACCAGGCACTGAAACTCTTCGTCGGTCATGATCTCACCGCCTTCGAAGTCACCTTCGAGCAGTTCGTCGACTTCAGCAGTCGCATCCGAGTAATCGGTGCCGTCTTCGTGATCGGCGCCGCCTTCGTCGCCGAAGACAGGCGGTTCGTTGGGTGCAGTGTCGGCGAGCTCTTGCGCGAGCGCAGCGATAGCACCGTCGGGGTCGAGGGTCGTCCGGGCCGCTTCGACCAGGGCCTCACTGTTCGCAGCGTCGAACCCGACCGCGTCGGCCACAAGTTCGGCTGGCTCTGCACCCTGTTCGATCCGGTTTGCGATGTCATCATGGCCGAGCGATCGGGCCAGCTCGACGACCGCCGCGCCCGAGGCGTACCAGCGCCCAAAGCCGAAGTGTTCCTTGACCCCGTCGTCCGGCGAGATCGAACGCCCGAAGACATTCGCCGCATAGCTCTCCGCCGTCGGTCGTGACGTCTCGATGTCGATGGCGTGTTCGATCCAGCGGGCGGTGCCCTCGTAGCGTTCCTGGTGGCCATCGAGTCGAACCCGGTCATCGCGGTCGAGACGGGATTGACGGATCGCGGCGAACCATGTCGCTGCTTCACGCTGGGCATCGCTGCCGGGCTCGGCGAGGATCGCCCGCTTCAGCGCCTCTTCTTCGAGGACGGCCAACTCGAGGTTCTGCTCGGAGTAGTCGTAGCCCTCGACGTCTTGTTCGACGAAGGCGTTCTCCACGAAGGCGCCGAATTGATAGCGGTGGAACATCTCGTGGAGCAGCGTGGCCACGTATTGCTCACCGGCGATGGCGAAGAACGGATCCTCGCCTCCAGCGACCATGAGAAAGCTGTCGACGTCGTCGATCACACGGTTGAACTCGAACGACTGCACATCGGCGACTTGCTCCTCGATCGAGGGCTTCAGGTTGCTGATGCGGTGTATCTCTCCGGTTGCTGGGTGATCTGCGATCAGCGCTGCATCGCCCAGTTCGCTTGCCCTGGGATGGTTCACCGTGATCGCACCCGTGATCTCGCCGTCACTGCTGCGTTGCACGAGGATGACGGGATGGTCGGCGGGCACGAAGCCTGGCCACCAGTCCGCGACCGCCGGATAGGCGGCGACGAGTCTTGTTACGAGAACATCGAGGTCGGACTCGGCCGTCTCCGACCCTGCCTCGACCTCGGCGGTCGGTTCGGGCTCGGGTGCGACGGTGGGTTCCGCCACGGGGTCCGGCGTCGCAGTGGCCTCAGCCGCAACCGTCGTAGGCACAGCGGTTGGAGGTACCGCCGTCGCTTCCGTAGCCGACGTGGCCGCGGGAGTTGTTGCAGCTGGTGTATCGGAGCCGCACGAGGCGGTCACGAGCAGCAGCACAAAAAAAATGAGTGTTGAAATTCGCATGGCCGGACCGTGCCTGAGTCGACCTTAAGGATCGATGAGGCCGGGATCGCTACGTGGCCGGTGAGCGACCTGCCGCGGTCGAGTAGCCACGGAACCCGATCGAGTCCAGTACGAAGTGTGCGGCGATTGCGATAAGCG
>CALDGN010000207.1 GCA_937942965.1 uncultured Acidimicrobiales bacterium
GCCCTCGGTGGCACACTGGTCGGGTGAGGATGTTCGGACGCGGCCCGGGGCAATGGCTCCTCGTAATGCTCGCCACCCTCGTCCTTGCGAGCGCCTGCTCGGGAACGACAGCCACACTTGGACCCGACACCGCCGAGTCGACAGATCGCGATCCCAGCGTTGCCGATGGGGACGCAACCGATGACGACCGCAATGCCTCGCCTGCACCGGCGGCGCCCGATCAAGAGCCCGTGCCGTTCCGACCGACCGGACCAGTCGGCACCGCCGATGGCTACAACGCGCTGATCGCCGAACTCGAAGCGGAGCTTCCAGCCGAGCTTCGGTCAGAGGTTCCGTGGCCTGACCTCCGAAACCCAGACCCTGCCCAGGTGCAGGTCGAGATCTTCGATCTGTGGATCTGGGTCATTGAGAATCACCCCGATCCCCTGTTCGCTCGAGCGATGTCCATGGCGGGCAGCCCGAGTCGAGAAGAGACCGTTAGCGTCTTCGCGGACATCAAGGCTGACAACGAACTGCACGTCCGCGAAGGCAGCCCCTATGTCGCGTTCGACCATCGGGTCGTGACTTTTGAGTCCGCCGGGCTGCCGCTTTGGCTCGAGCAAAACGTTCCCGACGACGCCGTCGTCGTCTACTACCAGGACGAATCGGGCCCGACGACGATCCGCGACCGAGACTCAGGCGTCATGACCGGCAGCTACGGAGGCCCCGGCGCCCGGCAATGGCTCTCGATCATGGTCCCGACCGATGCCGGCTGGCTGTTGTTCCGCGACCAGCTGATCGAGCCCAACGACAGCGAACTCGAAGTGCCCCAAGCACCCCCGAGCCCCGAGACCATCGATCCTCGGATTGACGTATGACGCGCCAACCTTCCCGTTCGACCCGCGTGCTCCGGATGGTGCTTGTCCTGGCCTTGGCGCTCCTCGCGGCGGCGTGCTCGACAACCGCAGAGGTCACCGCTGACGAGCCTCCCGGTGTCACCCCGTCACCCGAACAGTCGGTGGATGAGGGCGCGGCTGACTCGGCCGATCCAAGCGACGCTCCCGGCGATAGCGAAGCACCTCGCACCATTCCACCGTTCTCGCTGCCCGCGGTTGCGCCGGGATCCGACCAGGCCTACGACGAACTCATCGCCAGCTTGGACCGGTTCCTCGAACCCGACCAGCTCGACACCGTGCCCTGGCCCGATCTGCGCAACCCAGACCCCATCGCCGCGTACCGCAGCGCAGCCTTCTTCCAGAACTGGATGTCGGAGAACAACACGTCACCATCACTCGTTGAGGCCTACACCGCGGCCGGATCTCCCGAGCGAGGTTGGGACGTCGAGATGTTCGCAACGTGGGAGCTGTTCGACGCACTGTCGACGCCGAGCGACCCGCCGTACGAGATGGATGTTCGAGGCGTCGTCCATCCGGCGGCAACCGACATCAGTGACGCGCTCCTGGCGCGAGTTCCCGAGGGCAGCGCCGCGGTCGTCTACTGGGATTCGGTCGGCCGGAGTCAAATGATTGGCCCCGACGGTTCGATCGTCGGCCAGTCCGAGGGTTGGCAGAACCTAGGGCCCTGGGTCGCGATCATGGCGCCCACCGACTACGGCTGGCAGGTCTGGTGGGACGAACTTACCGAAACTCCCCCACCCGGACTCGACGACGACCGAGGACTTCCCCAGACCCCCGATCCCCGCGTCGACGTCTAGTCAAAAGACGGTCACCGCACGGGCGCTGAAGAACATCGGCACTTGGGCATAAGCGGGCCGTTCCTCAGCTAGGCGGCCGGTTGCGCCGAGCTCTTCGGCCTCGACGATCCGCAGTCCCGCTCCAGCGAGCGCGGTGAGGTAGGTCGACAGGGTGCGTTGGTAGTTGCCGGCCCGACGGACGCCTTCGGGATTCGCCGAGCGCCAGAAGTGCTCTCGCAGATAGCCCGAGATGGTGACCTCCGTCGTGCCATCGGCGCCAGGTTCCATCCGGGCTCCGGGAGTTAGAAACACAGGGTGGCCAATGACGAACACCAACGACGCATCGGAGCGCATTACCCGGCGAATCGCCCGCAATGCGGCATCGAGATCAGGGATATCCATCAGCGCCAACTGGCACGTCACGAGATCGAACGAAGCGTCCGCAAACGGCGCGAGGTCCTGGGCGTCGGCCTCGACCCAACTGATTTCGGCACCCGCCTGCTCGGCATGGCGACGAGCGTTGGCGAGCATGTTCGCCGAGTTGTCCGTACCCGTCACCAACGCACCGAGGTTCGCCAGGTGACGTGCAGCTAGGCCTTGGCCGCACGCAACGTCGAGTACTGCGGTCCCCTCGCCGATGGGCGGCAAGAGCCGGTCGAGACACTCGATGGCGTGCTCGTGAGGTCCGCTGCCTGCAACCAACAGCTCGTCGTACCAATCAGCGATGTCAGACCAGCTGGGTCCGTCATCGCTGCTGGTCGGCATCAGTACGTCAGCGGCTGAAGAACAGCTGCAGCTCCATCGTGGCGATCTCCTCGACCGAGAGGACGACCACGCTTGTCGGTTTCGGGATGTCGTAGTCAGCCAGTTGCATGTCAACGAGGCTGCCGAACACGACAACGAGGCCCGCTTGCATCTCTGCGGTCAGCGGGATCGTGACCCGGTTGGTCACGCCGTGCACGGTGAGGTCACCGACTGCGTTGACGTTGACGCTGGCGCCCTCGACAGGGACGGAGCCAAGCTCGATCGGCTCGGCGAGCACGAACGAGGCTTCGGGGAATGTGTTGGTCTCAAGGCCGCCAGCAGCGCTCTTGAGCGCCGAGGTACGGCCAGAGTCGTCGGTTTCCAGCGCCGTCATGTCGGCAACGATCTCGACGCTCGTGATCTGCGAGCCCGTGATCTGCATGGTGCCGGTGACGTTCGGCGTGCGACCGACAACGGTCTTGGCGCCGAACCCGACGAGTTCTTCGTTGATGCGGAAGCCCACAAAGCCAGCGCTACATGCGAGATCGAGACAGGCGTCATCGAACGTCCCGATCGACGAGTCAACGGCCCAGAGGCCCTCGATCGGGCTGCCCGCTGAGGTCGCCGAGTCGGCCTGACCGCTGTCGACAGCGCTGCTCGATCCGCCATCATCGGTCGAGGATTCGGTCGCGTCATCTGCTGGTGCGTCGGCATCACCGGAGCTGGTGTCGCCCGCGGCTTCTGCGATCGCTTGCTCGCGGGCTTCAGCTGCCGCGACCGAGTCGACCGACGCGGCCGAGGTGTCGCGGAAGATGAACCACCACGCCAGGAACCCGACGGCGATGAGCCCAAGGAGTCCAATGAGTGCAAGATTTCGTGTTCGGTTCGTCCGCGCCTGCGCCATCGCCTGAGACTAGGCCAGCTGAGCGGGGCGGTTCAGCCACCCCTGCTGCCGGCAGGTTTCAGCCAGGTCGGCCGGCAAGCACCGGCGCAAGGAACTGGCCGGTGAAACTATCCGGATTCGCTGCGACCTCTTCGGGCGTGCCTTCGGCCACGACGAGACCTCCGCCGTCGCCACCGTTGGGGCCCAGGTCGATGATCCAGTCAGCCGTCTTGATGACGTCGAGGTTGTGTTCGATGACCAAGACCGTGTTGCCCTGGTCGACGAGGCGACTCAGCACGTTGAGGAGCTTGCGGATGTCCTCGAAATGCAGACCAGTCGTTGGCTCATCGAGGATGTAGATCGTGTGCCCGGTCGAGCGTTTCGCGAGCTCGCTGGCGAGCTTGACGCGCTGCGCCTCGCCACCAGACAGCGTCGGCGCTGACTGGCCAAGACGCACGTAGCCAAGGCCGACATCGACCAGCGTCTGCATGTGCCGCGCGATCGGCGGCTGATTCGAGAAGAACTCGAGCGCTTCTTCGGCGGGCATATCGAGGACGTCGGCGATGGTCTTGCCCTTGAACAAGATGTCGAGCGTGTCGCGGTTGTACCGGCTGCCCTTGCAGACCTCGCACGGCACATACACGTCGGGCAAGAAGTGCATCTCGATCTTGATCGTGCCGTCGCCTGCGCACGATTCGCAGCGGCCGCCCTTGACGTTGAACGAGAACCGGCCCGGCATGTAGCCGCGAACACGGGCCTCTTGCGTCTTGGCGAACAGCTTGCGGACGTGGTCGAACACGCCGGTGTAGGTCGCCGGGTTCGACCGCGGGGTGCGACCGATCGGCTGCTGGTCGATGTTGATGACCTTGTCGAGATGCTCGATGCCTTCGACCGTCTTGTGGCGGCCGGGCACCTGCTTCGACTTGTAGATCTTCTGCATCAAGGACCGGTGCAGGATCTGGTTGACGAGCGTGCTCTTGCCCGAACCAGAAACGCCCGTCACTGACACGAAGGCGCCAAGCGGAAACTCGACGTCGAGGTTCTGCAGGTTGTTCTCGACGGCGCCCCGCACCTTGAGCTTGTGCTCGCCAATCTCGCGGCGAACCTCAGGCGTCGGGATCTGCTTCTTGCCCGAGATGTACTGGCCGGTAAGCGACTTCTTGTTCGTCAGCAGCTTCTTGACACTGCCGGAGTGCACGACCTGGCCACCGTGCTCACCAGCGCCAGGACCGATGTCGACAACATGGTCCGCGACACGGATCGTCTCTTCGTCGTGCTCGACGACGAGCACGGTGTTGCCGAGATTGCGGAGGCGAATCAGGGTTTCGATCAGACGCTTGTTGTCGCGCTGATGCAGACCGATTGAGGGTTCGTCGAGCACGTACAGGACGCCGACGAGACCGCTGCCGATCTGCGAGGCGAGCCGGATGCGCTGCGCTTCGCCACCGGAGAGCGTGCCCGCAGAGCGGCCAAGCGTCAGGTATTCAAGGCCGACATCGATCAGGAAGCCAACGCGAGCGTTGATCTCTTTCATCACTTCGGCCGCGATGAGTTGATCGCGTTCGCTCAGTTCGAGATTGGCGAGGACCTTGGCCGAGTCGCGGATCGACATGCCACAAATCTCAGCGATGTTGCGTCCGTCGATCGTGACGGCGAGCGTGAGCGGGCGCAGGCGGGCGCCTTGGCAATGGCTGCAATGCACTTCGCGCATGTAGCCCTCCCACCGGTCCCGAGCGCTATCACTGTCGGTCTCTTGGTGGCGGCGCTGCACGTGAGGAATGGCACCCTCGTAGCTGGCCTGATAGCTGCGGCGGCGGCCGTAGCGGTTCTTGTATTCGACCTGGACGTTGCCGGCACCGGATCCGTAGAGCAGAAGCTTCTGCTGCTTCTTGGTGAGCTTGGCCCACGGTGCGGTGATGTCGATCTTGTTGTCTTGGCAGACCGCTTCGAGCAGGCGCTCGTAGTAGCGGGAGCTACCGGAACTGAACGGGGCAATCGCACCTTCGAGGACCGAGATCTCGTCGTTCGGGACGATGAGCTGCGGGTCGACCTCGTAGTTGGTGCCCAAGCCGTCGCAGAACTGGCAGGCGCCATAGGGCGAGTTGAACGAGAAGTTGCGAGGCGCGAGCTCTTCGAACGACTTGCCGTCGCTCGGGCGAGACAGATGCTCGCTAAACGTCAGGACTTCGGCCTCGTCATCGCTGCCCTTGGCGGGCACGATCTCGATCTGGGCCATGCCGTCGGCCAAACGAAGTGCGGTCTCGAGCGACTCGGTCAGGCGTCGATCGATGCCGTCGCGCTGCACGAGACGGTCGACGATGACTTCGATGTCGTGTGTCTCGTAGCGCTCGAGCTGGAGCTTGGGACGGCCTTCGTCGTCGTCGCCAGCGATGTCGGCCAGGTCCATGACTTCGCCGTCGATGCGCACACGGGCGAAGCCCTCTGCAGCCAGATCCGCGACGAGCGTCTCATAGGTGCCCTTGCGGCCGCGGACGACCGGTGCGATGACCTGGAACCGCGTGCCCTCGGGCAGCGTGAGCACACGGTCGACGATCTGCTGCGGGGTCTGGCGGACGAGCCGCTCCCCTGTCTCGGGATCGTGCGGCACGCCGATGCGTGCGTACAGCAAGCGGAGGTAGTCGTAGACCTCGGTGATCGTGCC